>JAFZNN010000236.1 GCA_017550895.1 Clostridia bacterium | reverse complement strand
CGCCCACGCCTATCTTTTCTGCGGATCCCGCGGAACAGGGAAGACTTCCACAGCCAAGATCCTCGCCAAAGCCATCAACTGCCTGAATCCGAAAAACGGGGATCCGTGCGGCGAATGTGAAAACTGCCAGCGCGCGGACAGGGAAGAAACGCTGGACATGATCGAGATCGACGCCGCGAGCAACAACAGCGTCGACAATATCCGCGATCTGCGGGAGGAAGCGAATTTTACGCCGGTCAACACCACCTACCGCGTTTACATCATCGACGAGGTCCACATGCTGTCCATCGGCGCATTCAACGCGCTGTTGAAAACACTCGAGGAGCCGCCGGCGCATGTGATCTTTATCCTTGCCACCACCGAAATCCATAAGCTGCCCGCAACGATCCTGTCCCGCTGCCAGCGGTTTGATTTCAAGCGCATCGACGCGCAGGAGATCACGCGCCGCCTGCAATATATCGCCGGGCAGGAGCAGATTTCGCTCACCGACGGCGCGGCGCATCTGATCGCCCGCATCGCGGACGGCGGCATGCGCGACGCACTCTCCCTCTTTGACCGCTGCCTGGCATCCGGCACGGACATCGACGAAGCGCAGGTTTCCGCCGCGGCCGGCATTGCCGACACGGCCCGGATGTTTGATTTTTCCAAAGCGATCGCGGCGCAGGATTTTCCGGCTGCGCTCGCCCTCTGCGCGAAGCTGTATGCCGAAAGCGGCGACGTCAAGAGCATCTGCTCCGAATTAACGCTGCATTTTCGCAATCTGCTGATCGCCCGCGTGGTCAAAAACTGCGAAGGCCTGATCATCTGCTCCGCCGAGGAGCTGCAGCAGCTGAAGGAACGGGCGGCTTCCGTTTCGCTCTCCCGGCTGCTGGATTGCCTCGCCGTGCTGACCGAAACGGCGGCGACACTGAAAACCGCGGTCAACCAGCGCGTCACACTGGAGGCCGCGCTCGTGCGGCTGTGCGCGCTGCAGGGAGCGGACCCTGCCCCCGCGCCGGAGCTCTCCGCGCGTCTGGCCGCGCTGGAAACGGCCGTCGCCGCGCTTTCCGCCGGGCAGGAGCCGCAGACAAAGGCGCCCGCAGCCGAAGAACCGGAACAGCCGCCGCTGCCGGAAGCGCCTGCTCCACCGCCGGCCGCGCAGCAGGCGTCTGCCGCTCCTGCTGCTCCCGTTCCGCCCGCTTCCCCTGCCCTGCCGGACGGTCCGTTTGAAGCCTGGGCGGAGGTGCTGGACAAGCTCAAAACCTACGACGTGCCGCTGTTCGGCATTCTGGCCGATACGTCGGCGCAGGTGCGCAGCAGCCGGCTGCTGATCAATTCCGACAATCCGACGCTGTTTGACTTCATCTGCAAGGATACCCATTCCCGCGCGCTTTCCCGCGCAGTGGCGGAAACGCTGGGCTTCCGCATGAAAATCGCGGTTTCCAATGTGGAAAAGCCGAAGGAAGCAACCAGCCCGCTGGAAAGAATCAAATCCAAAATCCAGGATTTTAATGAGAACCAATAAATCACCGATACGGAGGAACGAGTTATGAAAGCACGCATTCCCGGCGCGCCGCAGGGCGGCAACAACAATATGATGAAAAGAATCCAGGAGATGCAGGAAAATATGGAACGCATCCAGAAGGAAGTGGAAGCGACCGAGTTTTCCTCATCCGTCGGCGGCGGGACCGTGGAAGTCGTCGTCAACGGTGCGCACGAAGTGACCGCCATCCATATCAATCCCGAAGTGGTTGATCCCGAAGATGTGGAAATGCTGGAGGATCTGATGATTTCCGCCACCAACGAAAGCATCCGCAAGGCGAATGAAGCGATGGAAAAGGGCATGGAGCAGGCCAAAGGCGGCCTGTCGATCCCGGGTCTGCTTTAAGGACGGCTTCACACCCTCGCCGGAACGGCTGATCGAGCAGTTTGCCGATATGCCGGGTTTTCGCATAACAATCGCAGTTTTCAATGTGGAAAAGTCGAAAGTAGCAACCATCCCACCGGTATTATAGAAGTCCAAAATCCATGACAATATTAATATTACGGAGGAACGATTTATGAATGACCTTTTTTCCGGCGCGCCGCAGGGCGTTACCAACATGATGAAAATGGTCCAGGAGATGCAGGAAAATATGGAACGCGTCCAGAAGGAAGTGGAAGCGACTGAGTTTTCCTCTTCTGTCGGCGGCGGGACCGTGGAAGTCGTCGTCAACGGCGAGTATGAAGTCACCGCCGTCCATATCAGTCCCGAGGTGGTCGATCCCGAAGATGTGGAAATGCTGGAAGATCTGATCATTTCCGCCACCAACGAAAGCATCCGCAAGGCAAGTGAAGCGATGAAAAAGGGCATGGAGCAGGCCAAGGGCGGCCTGTCGATCCCGGGTCTGTTTTAATGGACGGCTTCACGCCCTCACTGGAACGGCTGATCGAGCAATTTGCCCGTCTGCCCTCCATCGGCAAAAAGAGCGCGCAGCGGCTGGCGTTTCATATGCTTGCCATGAGCGATCAGGAAGCGCAGCAGTTTACCGATACGATCATGGAAGCCCGGGCAAAGATCCGGCGCTGCGTCTGCTGCTGCAATCTGACGGATAGCGAAACCTGCGGCATCTGCGCGTCTCCCGCACGGGACCGCAGTGTGATCTGCGTGGTGGAGGATCCCCGCGACGTGAGCGCTTTTGAACGCACGCATGAATACAACGGCCTTTATCATGTGCTGCACGGCGTGATCTCGCCGATGAATGACGTCAACCCGGAGGATCTGTGCATCAAAGAGCTGCTGCAGCGTCTGGGCGACGGCACGGTGCAGGAGGTCATCATGGCCACAAACCCGACCGTGGAGGGGGAAGCGACGGCAATGTATCTCTCCCGCCTGCTCAAGCCCCTGGGCATCCGCGTTACGCGGCTGGCATACGGCGTGCCGGTCGGCGCCGATCTGGAATATGCCGACGAATTCACGCTGATCCGCGCGATGGAAGGCCGGCAGACACTGTAATTAATGAATAAAAATACAAATATACAAAAATTTTGAATTTTTATTCTTGATTTGCTGCATAAAGTTTCCACAAAGTTCTCCACTTTCACTGCACAGCTTCCACTGTTTCCACACGGTAAAAACAGGGAGGTGGAAGCCAACATTTTTTCCACGTGTCACAGTGGAAAATTCAGCCGCCGGTTTCCTTGATTTTCAAGGATTTCCGAGGTTTTCCTACATTTCCACGCCCCCTACTACTACTACTAAAATATTGTATGTCATATCCTTGCTTTTTTGCCGCAGACTTCAGGTTTTCTTTCGCTTTGCGGCAAACCTGCAACCGTTACCTATTTGCATAAGGAGGAAACAAGAATGAGATTGTATTGCGATACGGCAGCGCTGGCGTCCGCCTGCCAGAATGTCTCCCATGCGGCTTCGACCAAGACCGCGATCCCCGCGATTGAGGGCATTCTGCTTGTGGCAAAGAATCAGACGCTTTATCTGACCGGCTACGATCTGGAAATGGGGATCACCACGTCGATCTCCGCCAATGTGGAGGAAGAAGGCGCGCTGGTCATCAATGCGCATATGTTCAGCGAAACGCTGCGCAAGCTGCCGGCAGATGTGGTGGCAATTGACAGCGACACGCGCAACATCGCTTCCATTCGCAGCGGTGCGTTTTCCTCCACGCTGATCGGCATTTCCGCGGAAGAATATCCTGAGCTGCCGGCCGTGATGGGCGGCTATCCCGTGGAGATCGAGCAGACGCTGCTGAAGGATATGATCCGCAAGACGATTTTTTCCGTGGCAGCGAAGGACAGCAAGATCGTGCACACCGGCATTCGGTTCGAGGTGCGGGAAAACCATCTGCGGCTGATCGCCGTGGACGGCGTGCGTCTGGCCATCCGCAATGAGGAGATCGTTTACGACGGCGAGGATCTGACGTTCGTCGTGCCGGCGAAAACACTTTCCGAGGTTATCAAGCTCATGTCGGATGAAGAGGAGCCGATCCGCATCGGCGTGGGCAAGCGGCATATTGAGATCAACGTCGGCAATTACGGCATTATTTCCCGCCTGCTCGACGGCGAATTTCTGAAATACGAATCCGCCATTCCCGACACGGCGAAAACCGTGATCACAGTCGATACGCGCCAGCTGATGGACTGCGTGGATCGCACGTCGCTGATCATCACCGATAAAATCAAGAGCCCGATCAAGTGCACCTTTGAGGACAACGAGATCCAGATGTCCTGCATTTCTTCCCTAGGCACCGCGCAGGACCGCATGGAATGCAAGATCGAGGGCGAGGGGCTGACGATCGGTTTCAATAATAAATACATGCTCGATGCGCTGCGCAACTGCGAAACGGACGAAGTGAAGATCCTGCTCAGCGGCGCCATCCGGCCGATTCTGATCGTGCCGCACAGCGGCGACAGCTTCTTGTTTTTAATTCTGCCTGTGAGGTTGAAGAATGAAGATAAAGGTGAAGCGCGTTGAAAAACGCCGCGTAACGAAAAAAATACAAACTGATTATATTAAACTGGATGCGTTTCTGAAGCTTTGTGACGCCGTGCAGACCGGCGGTTACGCCAAACTTGTGGTGCAGGACGGCGCCGTGCGCGTCAACAACGAGATCTGCACGCAGCGCGGACGCAAGCTGCGTCCCGGCGACAGCGTGGAATTTGAAAATGTGATTTATCTTGTGGAGTGAAGCGCGATGTATGTGCAGGAGCACGCCGCAGAGCGCTTCCGCAATCTTGCGGCGGTCCGGATGACGCCCGATCCGGAAATGAACGTCATTTTCGGTAAAAACGGCCAGGGAAAAACAAATCTGATTGAAAGCCTGTGGATGCTCACGGGCTTTTACAGCTTTCGCAGCCATAAAAACGCGCATCTGATCGAAGACGGAGAAAAAGAAGCCGTTATCACGGATCAGTTTTTTTCCGGCGGCCGCGGGCAGACGGTGGAAATGCGCATTCAGGCGCGCAAGGAGATCACGCTCAACGGCGTAAAGGAAGCTTCTCCCCGCGCGATGATGGGGCGGTTTTCCGCAGTCGTATTCTCGCCGCAGACGCTTTCCGTCGTGCAGGACGGACCGGGCGAGCGCCGCAGGCTGCTGGATATCGCGCTGAGCCTGATGAAGCCGAATTACGCGCTGCTGTATTCCAATTATAAACGCGCGCTGGATCAGCGCAACGCGCTGCTCAGAAAAGTGGCGGAGCGCCGCTTTCATGCGGACGATCTGGCGCCGTGGGACGCAGAGCTGGTCAAGCTCGGCACGCGGATCATTCAGTATCGGCTGCAATATCTGGAAAAGCTGAGCGTGGCGGCGACGGAAATTTATCACGGCATCAGCGGCGGGCATGAAGTGTTTTCATTTTATTATGATTTCCAGCGGGAAGCGGCGGAGGAAGCGGTGATCCGCGAAAAACTGCAGACCGCGCTCGAGCGCTCCCGAGAGGCCGATCTGAAGCGGCTGTATACGAACGTCGGCCCGCATGCGGATGATCTGGTGCTGCAGCTCGACGGCCGCGACGCCCGTGTTTACGGCTCGCAGGGGCAGCAGCGTTCCTGCGCGCTCGCGCTCAAGCTCGGCGAGGCGTCGGTGATCCGCGACGTGACGGGCGAATGCCCGATCGTGCTGCTGGACGACGTGATGAGCGAGCTGGACGAGGGCCGGCAGACGTTTATTCTGAATTTTCTGGACGCCTGGCAGGTGTTCGTTACCTGCTGCGATCCTTCCCAGCTGCAGCGGGCAGGGCGCGGCAAAACCTTTGAAATTGAAAACGGAATGCTGATGGAACGGTAAAAGCGTTTGCGGCAGGCGGCTTCAAACGCTTTTTCCGGTTTTTTTGCTTTTCTGTTTTTTCATATTTGAAAGAATCTAATTGAAACGGAGGGGAAAACGATGCAGCGGATTCTGGTTGCAGGCGCCGGACACGGCGGACTGGTTGCGGCGGCGAAGCTGGCAAAACAGGGCTTCGACGTGACGGTGATCGAGAAAGAAGCGCGCGCCGCGCTCGGCCACGACTGGGAGGATCGTTTTACCTTTTCCCTTATGAACGATCTGCTCGGGATCCGGGAATGCGATTTTCCGGCCGGCAGCTGGCGGGTGCGCGGCGACTGTGCCTTCATCAGCCCGGCCAAACGCAAGCGCGTGGAAATCTTTTATGACGAAGCGCAGGCGCAGCGCGTGATGTGGCGCAAGCCGCTGATCGGCATGCTGCTTGACGCGGCGCAAACCGCCGGCGTGAAGTTCCGGTTTGAAACCCCCGTTCTGGGGCCGATAACGGAAGGTACGCGCGTAACGGGTCTGCGCACGCAGGCCGGCGATCTGGAAGCGGCGCTGGTGATCGACGCTGCCGGCGTGTTCTCGCCGGTGCGTATGAGCTTGCCTGCGGCGTGTGAGATCGAACAGTCGCCGCAGCGGGGCGATCTGTTTTACGCCTGGCGCGGCTATTTCAATAAAACCGTCGAGACCATGCCGCGCTGCCCGTTTGAGGTTTCGCTCTATCATGAGGGCGAGCAAGGGCTCTCCTGGTGCTGTACGAATCCGGATTCCGTCGACCTGCTGATCGGACGGATCGATCCGCTGACCGATGAAAAAGTGCGTGTGCAGATCGGCAATTACAAAAAAGATCACCCGTGGATCGGCGATCAGCTGCTGCACGGCGGGCAGTACGGTCTGATTCCCGTGCGGCGGCCGCTGACGCTGCTGGTGGCCGACGGCTACGCCGCCGTGGGCGACAGCGCTTTCATGACCACGCCGATGAACGGCATGGGCATCGATCTTTCAATGCAGGCCGGCGCGCTGCTGGCGGAAACCGTTGCCGCTAACGCCGGACAGCCGATGACCGCCGCAGTGCTTTGGACATATAACCGACGCTACCATATCGAATACGGCGCGGCAGCCTCCAAAAACGCGGGGCTGAAAAACGCGCTGCTTTCCCTGCCCTCCGCCGGCGTGGATTTCCTGTTTGAGCAATCCGTCATTCAGGCGGCTGATCTTGCCGGGGCGGGCAAAAATATGCAGCTCGGCGCGCTGCTGGGCAAATTCGTGCGGGGCATGAAGAATCCGCCGTGGTTTTTCGCGGTTCTGCGCGGGCTGATCAAGGGCGGCAAAGCGGCCGGATTCTATGCCGCGCCGCCGCAGGACTTCGACCGCGCTGCCATCCGCGCCTGGGATGCAAAGATCCGGGCCTGCGATCTCGAAATCGCGGGGCCGGAGGCATGATATTCGTGAAAGAAAAGAGGGAAAGCCATGAAAATCAGCACCCTTTTGCAAAAAGAATCGCCCGCCGTGTCGTTTGAGGTCTTCCCGCCGAAAACGAGCGACGCCTTTGACAAGGTGGAATCCGCCGCTTTGGAGATCGCCGCGCTGCGACCGTCCTTTATGAGCGTCACCTACGGCGCGGGCGGCGGCACAAGCCGCTATACGCTGGAGATCGCGCAAAGCATCGAAGCGCAGTACGGCGTGCCCACGCTGGCGCATCTGACCTGCGTTTCCTCCGACCGCGCGGCCGTGCGGCGGCAGATCGACGCCATTTGCGCCGCCGGGCTGGAAAACGTGATGGCCCTGCGCGGCGACCTGACGCCGGAGCTTGCGCAGAGCGACCGCAGCCAATGGGATTTCCGGCACGCCGTGGAGCTGGTGCGGGAGGTGCGGGAACGCGCGCCCGGTCTGTGCGTCGGCGCGGCCTGCTATCCGAAGATCCATCCGGAAAGCGCCGATCAGAAGACGGATATCCGGTATCTGAAAGAAAAAGTGGACGCCGGCGTCGATTTTCTGACCACGCAGATGTTTTTTGACAATGCGCTGCTTTACAGCTTTCTTTATAAGATTCGGGAGGCCGGTATCACCGTGCCGGTTGTGGCGGGCATCATGCCGATCACAAACGCCAATCAGGTGGAGCGGGCGATCAAGCTCTCCGGCTCCTTTATGCCGCATCGCTTCCAGAGTCTGGTGGACCGCTTCGGCAGCCATCCGGCGGCAATGAAGCAGGCGGGCATCGTCTACGCAACGGATCAGATCATCGATCTGTTTGCCAACGGTGTGACGCATGTGCATGTGTATTCGATGAATAAACCGGAGGTCGCCGCGCAGATTCTGGCCAACCTTTCCGAAATTGTGGGGAACTGACATGCAGATTTCATCGCAGAATCAGGTGCTGACGTTTGACGCGCCGCCCGTGGATCGCCGCGAGGTCCTGCGCTATGCCCGCGCACGCGCGGACGGCGGGGCGGTGGACGCGCTGCTGACGGCATGTCTGGCCGAAGCGGAGCCGCTGCTGACTTATCGCGTCCTTTGCCGCCGGCTGGACATCACGGTAACGCCCGATGGCGTCGGCACGGCGGAGCTCTTTTTTGCGAGCCGGCAGCTGGCGGAGCGGATGACGGACTGCGCGCAGGCGGTGCTGTTCGCCGCAACGGTCGGCCTGCCGCTGGATCGCCTGATCGCGCGGTATCAGCGGACGGATCCGCCGCGGGCGCTCCTGCTCAACGCCCTCGGTGCGGAGCGGGTGGAGGCGCTGTGCGACGCCTTTTGCGCCGCGCTTGCCGCAGACGCGGTCTGCACGCAGCGTTTCAGCCCCGGCTACGGTGATCTGCCGCTGGAAACGCAGCAGACGGTGTTCCGGCTGCTGGACGGCAAGCGCATCGGGCTGGCGCTGCAGGATTCGATGCTGATGTCGCCGTCCAAATCTGTCACGGCCTTTGTGGGCCTGAAAACGGGAGAGAACGAATGAAAATCACAGACTATATGCAGACGCATCTGCTGCTGCTCGACGGCGGCATGGGGACCCTTCTCCAGGCGGCCGGGCTCCGGCCCGGCGAAGCGCCGGAGCGCTGGAATCTCGATCCGCTGCACAGGAGCCTTGTCTGCAATATTCACCGGCAGTATTTCGAAGCCGGGAGCAATCTGGTCAATGCGAATACCTTCGGTGCAAACCGTCTGCATTATAACGAAGAAGAACTGGAAGCCGTTGTCGCCGCCGGTCTGGAGCTGGCCCGAAAAGCGCGGGCGGAAGCCGCCGGCGATCAGCCGAAATATATCGCGCTCGATCTCGGGCCGACCGGCAAGCTTCTCAAGCCCTACGGCGACCTTTCGTTTGACGGCGCGGTGTCGATCTTTGCGCAGGTCGTGCAGCTCGGCGTGAAGCACGGCGCGGACTGCATTTTCATCGAAACGATGAACGACAGCCTTGAAACCAAAGCGGCGTTGCTTGCGGCAAAGGAAAACAGTGATCTGCCGGTCTTTGTCTCCAACGCCTACGGCGCGGACGGCAAGCTGATGACCGGCGCCTCCCCTGCCGCGATGGTCGCGATGCTTGAGGGCATGGGCGCGGATGCGATCGGCCTGAACTGCTCGCTCGGGCCGGAGGCGCTGCTGCCCGCGGTGCGCGACTATCTGGTGCACGCGAGCGTCCCGGTGCTGTTCAAACCAAACGCCGGTCTGCCCACGGAAATCGACGGCAAGGCGGTATACACCCTGCAGCCGGAGGACTTTGCGGCGCAGACGGCCGAAGCGGTGCGTCTGGGCGTGCGCGCGGCCGGCGGCTGCTGCGGCACGACGCCCGCTTACATCAAGGCGCTGGCCGAAGCGGTCAGAGACCTGCCGCTGCTGCCGACAGAGGAAAAGAAAGAAACGGTGATTTCTTCTTATACGCATGCCGTGACCTTCGGCAAAATGCCCGTGCTGATCGGTGAGCGGATCAATCCGACGGGCAAAAAACGCTTCAAGGAAGCGCTGCGCACGCACGATCTGGATTATATCCTCGGCGAGGGCCTGCGTCAGCAGGAGAACGGCGCGCAGGTGCTGGACGTCAACGTCGGCCTGCCGGAAATCGACGAGCCGGCGCTGCTGTGCGAGGTCATGCAGGAGCTGCAGGCCGTGTCGGATCTGCCGCTGCAGATCGATACCAGCGATCCGGTCGCGATGGAACGCGCGCTGCGGTATTATAACGGCTGTCCGCTGATCAATTCCGTCAACGGCAAAGCGGAAAGCATGGCCGCCATCTTCCCGCTGATGCAGAAATACGGCGGCGTCGCGATCGCGCTCACGCTCGATGAAACCGGGATCCCCGCTTCGGCGGAGGGCCGGGTCGTGATTGCCGAACGCATCATTGCGGCGGCAGAAGCGGCCGGCATCCCCCGTCACCGCCTGATCTTCGATCCGCTGGCCATGGCGGTCAGCGCCGATCCGACGGCGGCGGAGACTGCGCTGGAAGCCGTGCGCCGGCTTCATGCCATGGGCTGCCTGACCTCAATGGGCGTTTCCAATATTTCCTTCGGTCTGCCCGCCCGGGATGCGATCAACGGCGTCTTTTTTGCCTGCGCGCTCGAGCGCGGGCTTTCCGCGGCAATCATGAATCCGGACAGCGCGGAAATGATGAAAACCTATTATGCCTTCCGCGCCCTGCACGGCATGGACGCGGATTTCAGCGACTACATCGCGTTTGCTCAGCGGCTGCAGCCGGCGCAGACGGCGCAGCCCACCTCCCCTGCCGGCGCGCCGACGGCGGAAAGCGGCACGGCGCTGCTGGAAGCGATCTGCAAGGGCCTGCGGGAGCAGGCGGCGGCGCAGACAAAGGCGCTGCTGGAAACGCGCGCGCCGCTGGAGATCGTCAATGAGGAGATCATTCCGGCGCTCGACCGCGTCGGCATCGGCTATGAAAAGAAACAATTGTATCTGCCGCAGCTGCTCATGAGCGCGGAGGCGGCGAAAAGCGCGTTTGAAGTGATCAAGGCGGCGGTTCCGGCCGGAGCGCGCGGCGGAAAATGCGCCGTTGTGATCGCGACCGTGCGCGGCGATATCCACGACATCGGCAAAAATATCGTCAAGCTCCTGCTGGAGAATTACGGTTTCGCCGTGACGGATCTTGGCAAGGATGTGACGCCGGAGGCCATTCGGGATGCCGTGGCGGCGCAGCACGCCCCGCTCGCGGCGCTCAGCGCGCTGATGACGACGACGGTGCCCGCGATGGCGGAAACAGTGCGCCTGCTGCACGCGGAAGCGCCCTGGTGCAAGGTCATGGTCGGCGGCGCGGTGCTCACGCAGGACTATGCCGACCGGATCGGCGCGGATTTCTATTCGCCGGACGCGATGGGCGCGGTGCGCTATGCCGAGCAGATCGATGCGGCGCAGGAATAACGGAGAACGAGAAATGAAGATCACCTATCGGGACACCCACACATTTGAACGCGACGCGCTGGAGCGGCTGTTTCTCTCGGTCAACTGGTCGTCGGGGCATTTTCCGGAGAAGCTGGTGATCGCCATGCAGAATTTCGACACGGTTTTTTCCGCCTGGGACGGCGAGCGGCTGATCGGCATGATCTGCGCGATGGACGACGGGATCATGAACGCCTATGTGCATTATCTGCTCGTCGATCCGGCCTATCACGGCAACACCGTCGGAAGGACGCTTGTGGAGATGGTCAAACAGAAATATCGCGACTATCTGCGCATCGCCGTGATCGCTTACGACGCGGAGCAGCGGTTCTATGAGAACTGCGGCTTCGTGAAAAGCAGCGACGCCTCGCCGATGTTCATTACGTCGCTGTGGACCTGACAGAATAAAAAATACCGCGCTGCCATGCGATTGCCTGACAGCGCGGTTTTGTTATACGGTTTTTACATCGATTCCGGCACGGTGATGCGGAACATGGTCAGGATGTTGCTCAGCACGGTCTTGACGCACAGGCAGAGATGCAGGCGCGCCTGCATGAGCGGCTCCTCCTCGCAGTTGACGCGGCAGGCGTTGTAGAATTTGTGGAAGAGCGTGGCCAGTTCCACGGCGTAGCGCGTGATGCGCGCGGGGTCGTAGTTGCGCGCGGAGAGCACGATCTCATCTGTCAGCGACGCGAGATGGCGCAGCAGCGCGATCTCTTCCTCCGCCTGCAGCAGCGTCAGCTCTTCGAGCGTGCAGGCGCGCGGCGCCTTGCCCTCGGCGGCGAGCTTCTTGAGGATGCTGCAGATGCGCGCGTGGGCATACTGGCAATAGTAAACGGGATTTTCCGCGCTCTGTTTGATTGCAAGATCCAGATCGAATTCCATCTGGGAGCCGGGTTCGCGCATGTTGAACAGGAAGCGCACCGCGTCGATGGGAATCTCTTCGAGCAGATCGGTCAGCGTGATCGCCTTGCCGGAGCGCTTGCTCATGCGCACGACCTCGCCGTCCCGCGTCAGACGCACGAGCTGCATCAGGATGATATCCAGATCGTCGCCGCTGCAGCCGATCGCGTCCAGCGCGCCCTTCATGCGGGCAACATGGCCGTGATGATCCGCGCCCCAGACGTCGATCGCGCGGTCGAAGCCGCGGATGAGCAGCTTGTTGCGGTGATAGGCGATGTCGGCGGCGAAATAGGTCGGATTGCCGTTCTGCCGGATCAGCACCTCGTCCTTGAGCTGGAGGTTTTCGATTTCTTCCGGCGTTTTGCCCTCGCGCGCCAGCCGCGCGCCGAGCACTTCTTTATTCTTATACCACAGCGCGCCGTCCTGCTCGTAGGTCAGCCCTTTTTCCTTCATGATGGCGATGGTCTCGGCCAGCTCGCCGTCCTCATGCAGGGTGCTTTCGTGGAACCAGGTGTCGTATTCGATGCGGTATTTGGTCAGATTCGCGCGCATGGCCTCGATGTTTTTCGGCAGGGCGAAATCAATCAGCGCTTTGCGGCGCTCCGCTTCGGGCTTCGTCAGATACGCGTCGCCGTAAACGGCGGCAAATTCCGCCGCGCGTTCCTTGATATCCTCGCCGTGATAGCTGTCCTCCGGCAGCGCCGGCGCATCCGCGCCGAGATAAAGCTGCTGATAGCGGATATCCAGCGACAGGCCGAATTTATCGATCTGGTTGCCGGCGTCGTTGATATAGAATTCCCGGTGGACGTTGTAGCCGGCCGCTTCGAGCACGGCGGCCAGGCAGTCGCCCAGCGCGCCGCCGCGCGCGTTGCCCATGTGCATCGGCCCGGTCGGATTGGCGGAAACGAATTCCACGTTGATCTTTTTTCCCTGTCCGTAGCCGGAGCGGCCGTAGTCCGCGCCCTTGAGCAGGATATCCTGCGCGATGCGGGCATAGAAATCCTTGCGCAGATAGAAATTCATAAAGCCGGGGCCGGCGATTTCGCAGCGGTCGAAGCAGGTGCCCTCCAGCGACATGCGCGCGACCAGCGCTTCGGCGATTTTGCGCGGCGCATTGTGCAGATCCCGCGCCCAGGCCATGGCGGCGTTGGCGGCGTAATCGCCGTTTTCGCGGTTGTTGGGCACTTCTACGATAAAATCACCCAGCGGCACGGGGGGGAACGCGCCCTCCGCCACGGCAATGCCGGCGGCGTCCATCACGGCGCGGCGCACCTGCTGCATGGCTTCTTTCACAAGGGTGGACATGATCATTCCTCCTTCATTTTCACGTCGATCTGCATGGAAACATCGGCAAACGGGCTGGTGTTCAGGTCAATGGCGTAGTCCAGCAGCACCTGCGCGGTCCGTTCGGTCAGCGAGCACTGCACGCGCCTGCCGTAAAAGCCCATCATCATCTCGCCGAACGGCGTGGTGTAAAGGCAGTTGTGGCGGCGGTCCTGCTCGATTGTCAGCGCGGCGGCATAAGCGCCGGTGCGGGTCATGGTTGCCAGACGCTGCTGCTCGATCCGCACAGAGGTCAGACAGCCGTGCATCGCTTCGTCTGTTTCCGTGTAGCCGATGCGCAGATCGTCCGCCGTGCCGTCGATGCTGCCGGTCGTGGTCAGCTCGGTGACGGCGTCCTCGCCGGTCATGCGGTCGCGGTTGGTCATTTTTATGTGGATAATGGCGTTTTTCATTTGGGTTCCTCTTCCAGAGCGCAGGCGATCAGCCGGTCGATCAGCGCGGGATACGGGATGCCGGAGGCGGCAAACAGCTTGGAATACATGCTGATCGAGGTGAAGCCCGGGATGGTGTTGATTTCATTGAGCAATACGGCGCCGTCGCTGCTGCGCACGAAGAAATCCACGCGGGAAAGACCGCGGCAGCCCATGGCGCGGAAGGCCTTGACCGCCATTGCGCGCACGGCCTGCGCCGTTTCCTCCGGCAGCGGCGCCGGAATCAGCAGGCGGCTCGTGCCGGCGAGGTATTTGGCGTCAAAATCATAGAATTCGTTGCAGGCTTCGATTTCGCCGACCACGGAGGCCTGCGGTTCGTCGTTGCCCAGCACGGCGCATTCGACCTCATGGCCGAGAATCCCCTCCTCGAGCACCAGCTTGCCGTCGTGGCGGAAGGCTTCCGCACAGGCGGCGGCCAGCGCCGCGGCGTCTGTGACCTTGCTCACGCCCAGCGAGGAGCCGGCGTTGGCGGGCTTGACAAAGAGCGGGAAGCCCAGCGCCTCCGCCGCCCGCTGCAGGCAGGACGCGGGGTCGCGGTCATAATCGTGGCGGGTGAAGGAGATCCATTTCGCCTGCGGAATACCGTAAATATCCGCCAGTGCGTTCGTGACGGCTTTGTCCATGCAGTCGGCGCTTGCGGTGACGCCGCAGCCGACAAACGGCAGACCGGCCAGGGTCAGCAGACCCTGCATCGTGCCGTCCTCCCCGTTTTTGCCGTGCAGCACGGGGAATACAACGTCCACGCGCACGGTTTCGAAGCTGCTGCCGCGCAGCACGAGGATGCCGTGGTGGCCGCGGTCGGGAGAGAGGACGGCCGGCGTCAGATGCGCGGCGTCCTGCTCCCAGCGGTTCTGCTCGATCTCCTCGAGCGCGCCGGTGTAAAGATAACTTCTTCCGTCGTTGGTGATGCCCATGGGCAGGATTTCATATTTTTCCCGATCCATGTTGCGCATCACGGAGGCGGCGGAAATCAGAGAAACGTCATGCTCGCCGGAAACGCCGCCGAACAGGACAAGAACAGTCGTTTTCATTTGCATCGATCCTTTTCAGAACCGGATCCCCCGGACCCGGCGGAGTGGTTTTCGGTTATAATTTCTTAAGTTCTTATACTATCATATTTATATGCATTCGTCAAGGCGTCGATCATAAAAAAGCCCGGCAGTACGGTGACTGCCGGACCTGTGGGATGCGAAAATCAAGATTACGCAAACATAGCGATGATGCTCTCGATGAACGCCTTGATGCTGTCCAGATTCAGGTTTGCAAGCATATCCTTCACCTGACCAAGAACGCCAGCGGCATCGAACTCGCCGAGACCTGCAACCAGATCCTTGACCTGAGCAATGATGTTGGTGACGAATTCCATGATCTTACCTCCCGTTTAGATTGGCGGGATTCAGCCCGTCTGGCAAATATTATAAAGCAGAGAAAACCGAATGTCAATCCTTTGTTGCAGACAATTTTAATTAAATGTCTGCAAAACTATTCAATTTTGAGAAAACCACTTGACAAAAGCAGGGAGCGTGTGTACACTAACAGTTGAACAGTTGTTCAACCATAAACAACGAACAGGAGAGCAGATATGCAGCAGTCATTTATGCCGGAGATCGCGGTCTGCGATTGCGAGAGCATTCACGAGGACGTGGTTGCCGCCGTGCGCGGGCAGCTGCCGGAGGAAGATCTGATGATCGATATGGCGGAGGCCTTCCGCATTTTCGGCGATTCGACGCGGGTGCGCATCCTCTTCGCCCTCAAGGCGCATGAAATGTGCGTGTGCGATATTTCCGTGCTGCTCGGCATGACGAAATCCGCCGTGTCGCATCAGCTGCGGATCCTCAAGCAGGTGAATCTGGTCAAATACCGCAAGGTCGGCCGTGTGGTTTATTACTCCCTGGCCGACGAGCATGTGAAAACGATCTTCAGCGCCTGCATGGAACATGTGATGGAAGACTGAAACAGGAGGCGGAATACAATGAAAAAGAAATTTGCAATGGAAGGCGTGGACTGCGCGGTCTGCGCGGAGCGCATGGCGGAGCAGATCCGCAAGCTGCCCGGCGTGCAGAACGCTTCGGTCAATTTCCTGACGCAGAAACTGATTCTCGAGGCCGAGGAGGCGCAGCTCGAGGCGATCCTTGCCGCGGCGCAGAAGGCTGTCGGCCGGATCGATAAAGGCGCCCGCATTCTGCTTTGAGGCCGCGGCGATGACGAAGCGTCAGAAGCAGACGCTCGCGCGCATCCTCGTGACGGCGGGGCTGTTCGCGGCGCTGCTGATTCTGGAAAAAACAGGGCGGCTGGAACCGCTTGGGCGCCGGCAGGCGCTGCTGTTCCTGCTCCCCTACGGGCTGATCGCCTATGACGTCCTGTTTGCGGCGGCAAGGCGGATCCGGCAGGGCATCGTTTTTGATGAAAACCTGCTCATGCTCATTGCGACGATTGCCGCGTTCTGCATCGGCGAATATGCCGAGGCGGTGGCGGTGATGCTGTTTTATCAGATCGGTGAGCTGTTTCAGAGCGTGGCCGTCGGCCGTTCGCGCCGCTCGATCTCCGATCTGATGGAAATCGTGCCCGCCTATGCGAATCTGGTGCAGGGCGACGCGGTGACGCAGGTGGATCCGGACGACGTTGCGGTCGGCGACGTGATTCTGATCAAGGCCGGCGAACGTGTGCCGCTCGACGGCGAGGTGCTGACCGGCACCTCCCTGCTCGACACGGCGGCGCTCACGGGTGAATCCGTCCCCCGCCGCGTGTCGCCGGGCGATGCGATCGTCAGCGGCTGCATCAACGGCAGCGGCGCGCTGACCGTGCGCGTGACCAGGGCGTTTGAGGACAGCGCGGTTTCCAAGATCCTGGAGCTCGTGGAGACCGCGAGCAGCAAAAAAGCAAAAACCGAGCAGTTCATTACCCGGTTTGCAAAAATTTATACGCCGTTTGTGACGGCCTGCGCCCTGCTGATCGCCGTGATTCCGTCGATCGTGACGGGCGACTGGCGCGAATGGCTGCAGCGCGCCTGCATTTTTCTTGTGATTTCCTGCCCCTGCGCGCTGGTGATCTCCGTGCCGCTCGGCTTTTTCGGCGGCATCGGCGCAGCCTCGCGGCGCGGCGTGCTCGTCAAGGGCGGCAATTTTCTGGAGGCCGCAGCCGGCGTGACGACGCTGGTCTTCGACAAAACCGGCACGCTCACGCAGGGCGAATTCCGCGTGACCCGGCTGCTGCCTGCGGACGGCGACGAAGAGACGCTCCTGCGGCTGGCGGCGCTGGCGGAAAGCGGCTCCGACCATCCGGTCGCCCGCAGCATTCTTGCCGCCTGCGGGGAAACGCCGCAGGCCGGAGCGGTCAGCGAATGGACGGAAACGCCGGGTGAAGGCGTGGAGGCGCTGGCTGCCGGGCAGCGGCTGGCAGCGGGCAACGCGAAGCTGATGGCGCGCCTCGTGATCGCACCGCCGCAGGTTGAAACGGCGGGCACGGTCGTGTATCTTGCCGCAGACGGGCAGTATCGCGGGGCGATCGTCATCGAAGACGCGATCAAGGACGGCGCCGCGCAGGCGATTGCGGACCTGCGGGCAGCGGGCGTGCGGCAATGCGTGATGCTTTCCGGCGACCGGCAGGCGGCGGCCCAGGCGGTCGGCGCGCAGCTCGGGCTCGACGCCGTGCACGCGGAGCTGCTGCCGGCGGAAAAGGTCGGCCGGGTGGAGATGCTGCTGGCGGAGAAAGGGCCGAAAGATATTCTCGGCTATGTCGGCGACGGCATCAACGACGCGCCGGTGCTCATGCGCGCGGATCTCGGCTTCGCCATGGGCAGCCTCGGCTCGGACGCCGCAATCGAGGCGGCCGATATCGTGATCATGGACGATGATCTGCGCCGGCTGCCGACCGTGGTGCGCATCGCGCGCAAAACCATGCGCATCGTGCGGGAAAACATCTGGTTTGCCCTCGGCGTCAAGCTGCTGGTGATGCTGCTCGGCGCACTGGGGATTGCAAACATGTGGATGGCCGTGTTTGCGGACGTCGGCGTTTCGGTGCTCGCCATCCTGAACGCCATGCGCACGCTGCGTATCAAATGATATAATAGTATAGTATAATAAAGGTATTATAAAACAACGGAGACCTGCAGACGCAAGTCTCCGCTTTTTTCGTTTTCGGAAATCAGCCCTCCAGCGCGGCGAGCGCCTGCGCGATCCGGGCGAGATCGTCTTTGTCATAAAATGCCAATTCCAGCACGCCGTCCTCCTTGCCGCGGCGGGTGACGACCCGCGCCTTGCGGCCGAGCGCCTGATTGAGCGAAAGCTCCACCTCGTCAAAGAAGGCGGCGCGGCCTTCTTTTTTGGGCGCTTCTTTTTTCGGCTTGCGCAGCAGCTTGACATAGGCCTCCGTCTGCCGCACCGAGAGCCGGCGCGCCAGCACGGTCTGCGCGGCCGCTTCGATCTCCCCTTCCCCTTCGAGCGCCAGCAGCGCCCGCGCGTGACCGGCGGAAAGCTGCCCGCTCTGCACCAGCTCGCGCACGGACGGCGGAAGCTTGAGCAGGCGCATGGTATTTGCCACTGCCGCGCGGGATTTGCCGACCGCTTCGGCCGCGGCCGCCTGGGTCAGATGGAAGTCCTCGATCAGCGTTTCATAGCCGCAGGCCTCTTCGATCGGCCCCAGGTCCTCGCGCTGCAGGTTTTCAATCAGTGAAATGACCGCGGCGTCCGTGTCGCTCAGGTTTTTGATGATGACCGGCACGGTCGCAAGTCCTGCCATGCGGCTCGCGCGCCAGCGCCGTTCGCCGGCGATCAGCTGATAGCCGCCGCCGAGCATCGGACGCACCAGCAGAGGCTGCAGGACGCCGTGCTTCGCGATAGAATCCGCCAGCTCTGCCAGCGCGGCCTCGTCAAACTGCCGCCGGGCCTGGTTTTTGTTCGGTTCTATGTCAATAATTGGCAATTCTACCGGCTGCGCGCTGCCGGTATCTTCGATCGAATTATCTGAAAACAGGGCGTTGATGCCGCGCCCGAGACCGGTTTTTTTCACTGCCACGATGCTCTCCCCTCTCTGCTCAACGCGATTCCGCGTCGTTTTTGCTCAAAAATTCGTCCGCCAGCTTCTCATATGCCTTGCTGCCCTTGGAATGCTTATCATAATACATCACCGGCAGGCCGTAGCTCGGCGCCTCCGACAGGCGCACATTGCGCGGGATGAAGGTCGCGTAGACTTTCTTCGGGAAGCAGCGTTTGACCTCGTCCACGACCTGCTGCGTCAGATTCAGCCGCCCGTCATACATGGTGAGCAGGACGCCTTCGATTTCCAGATACGGATTATACATCCGTTTGACGGTGCGCACGGTGGAGATCAGCTGGCTCAGGCCCTCCAGCGCGTAGAATTCGCACTGGATCGGCACCATCAGCGTATCCGCCGCGCAAAGGGCGTTCAGCGTGACCAGGCCGAGGGAAGGCGGACAGTCCAGCAGAATATAGTCATACTCCTCGTTCACGAGCGCCAGCGCCTGCTTCAGACGCGATTCGCGATGCGGCAGCTCAATGAGCTCCAGTTCCGCGCCGGCCAGATTCATGCTCGAGGGCAGCAGCCGGACGTTTTCACAGTCCGTGTCGAGGATGGCCTCCCCTGCCCCGCAGCCGCCGAGCAGCACATCGTAGCTCGTGCGCGGCAGGTCGCGTTTATTGACCCCGAAGCCGCTGGTGGAATTGCCCTGCGGGTCGATATCGACCAGCAGCACTTTTTTGCCCTTCGCGCCGAGCGCGGCGGTCAGGTTGACGGCGGTTGTCGTTTTGCTGACGCCGCCTTTTTGATTGACGATCGCAACGGTTTTACCCATTTTGGCGCCTCCTGTGCGGGATTTCTCCCTCAGTATAGCACAATTTTGCGCAAATTGGAAGAGAAAAATCAAAAAACGCGAAAAGGACAGGCGATTTGCCTGCCCTTTCCGCGGATGTGGGTGTGAAAGAGAAAGATATGGTCGGCAGCCGGGGTTGCCCCTTGCCGCCGTCGGAGTGGGTTGCTTCAGCGGGCAGTCCCCTGCCCTGTGTTTCACGTGAAACAGGTCGAATGCGGTCAGGCGCCCTTGGCCGGCGCCTTTGCGGCCTTGATGACGCAGCCCCGGCTTTTCGGGATGCGGACGATATATTCGATATATTCCTCGGTTTCGCTTTTTGCCGAATCCGCGGCGATGCCGGCGCGGCGCATGGTATCCACAGCGTGGTTGAGCGTGTTGACAAAGATGCGCACATCCTTGAAGAGCTACATCGGCGGCGTGCGCGGGCGCGCGTCATTCTGCAGCATCTGCGAGATCAGACGCTCGGTTTCCTGCACATTCAGCCGTTTCTCCGCGATGATGGCCAGCGCGCGCTCCATCTGGCTGAAGGAGGTCAGGCGCAGCAGCGCGCGGGCGTGGCGCTCGGTCAGGTTCTCCTGCGTGATTTTCAGCCGCAGATCCTCCGGCAGGCGCAGCAGCCGCAGTTTGTTGGAAATCGTCGGCGGCGCTTTGCCGAGCTTGCGGCAGACGTCGTCCCGGCTCATGCCGTGATCGGTGATCAGCCGCTGAATCGCGGCGGCTTCCTCAAAAAAGCCGAGGTCGCAACGCTGCATATTCTCAATCAGCGCAAACAGCGCGGATTTTTCGTCCGACGCTTCCATGACGATGCACGGGATCTGTTTGACCCCGACCAGCCGGGCTGCGCGCAGGCGGCGTTCGCCCGTGATCAGTTCATAGGCGCCGTTTTCGTTCATGCGAACGGCGATCGGCTGCAGGATGCCGTTTTGACGAATGCTCTGCGCCAGACCCTCGAGCGCGTCGAAATCAAAGCGCTGACGCGGCTGATGCGGATTCGGATAGATTTCTTCCTGCGGGAGAAGAAGAATCTGCCCGCCGACCTTGTATTTGGCGGTTTTCAAAAAAACACCCCCGTGCGGATGCGAATGCGGCAATCCGTTTGACTGCCTTTATCATAGCACCGCAGCGGGAGTTTGTCCACCTGTTTCGGTCGGGCGGATTCGACGGAAATCTGCCGTTTCTTATAAAACTAAAGGGGCTTTTTGGCGATTTGTGTGCCGGAACGGGGATATTTTGCCGGCGTTTGCGATTTCTTTTCAATCAGAATCAGCACGCGGCTGCTGCCGTCGGCCAGTGTGAACGAGCTGACGCCCGCAACGGCGCCGCCGAGCAGCCGGATCGCGTCCTTGGCCTGCGCCAGTTCTTCGGCCGCGCGCAGGCTCTTCATTGCGACCAGCCGGCCGCCGATGCGCAGCAGCGGGAGCGCGTATTCGCTGAGCACGGGCAGCGGCGCGACGGCGCGGGAACAGACAAGATCATAGCGCGCGCGAAACGCGGGATCCTGCCCGGCGATCTCCGCGCGTTGATGCAGGGTTTGCACGTGCAGACCGAGGGCGTCCGCTGTATCGGCAACAAAGGCCAGCTTTTTTGCCGTGCTGTCCAGCAGCGTCATCTGCAGATCCGGGCGCAGGATCATCAGCGGCAGACCGGGGAAGCCCGCGCCGGTGCCGAGATCGAGCACAACGGCGGCTTCCTGCAGCGGCACGGCGGCCGCGACGGTCAGGGAATCCGCAAAATGCCGAGTGACGATTTCCGACGGCTCGGTAATGGCGGTCAGGTTCATCACGCGGTTCTGCGCGACCAGCGCCTGCGCCAGCCGGTCAAACTGCGCCAGCTGCGCGTCGCTCAGCTGCAGGCCGAGCGCGGCTGCTTCGGTTTGCAATTGGGTTTTATCAATCATGGGCGGCTCCTTGGTTGCTCAGATAAATCAACAAAACGGAAATGTCGGCGGGGGAGACGCCGGAAATGCGAGAGGCCTGACCGACGGTTTCCGGGCGCACCTTGCCGAGTTTTTCGATCGCTTCCAGCCGCAGGCCGGTGATGGCGCTGTAATCGAGGTCGGCGGGCAGCCGCCGGACCTCCAGGCGGCGCAGCTCTTTGATCTGCTGCTCCTGCCGCCGGATATAGCCTTCATATTTGATATCGATCTCAACCTGCTCAAAAATCTCGGGGGGCAGGGGAGGACGGTCCGGATCAAACGGCGCGAGCGCGGCATAATCCACCTGCGGACGGCGCAGAAGTTCGATCATTTTGACGCCCTTTTCCAGCGGGGATGTTTCACGTGAAACAAGCATCGCGTCCAGCGCGTCGGTTTTCGGGATGGAAAGCGCCTCCACGCGCGCACGTTCCTGCGCGATCTGCGCAAGCTTGGTCTGAAACCGCTGCCAGCGATCCTCGGAGATCAGGCCTGCCGCATAGCCGATCGGCGTCAGGCGGCGGTCGGCGTTGTCCTGCCGCAGCACCAGACGGTATTCCGAGCGGGAGGTCATCATGCGGTAGGGATCCGTGCAGCCCTTTGTGACCAGATCGTCGATCAGCGTGCCGATGTAGGAGGTGGTGCGGTCCAGAATGACCGGCGGCCGGTCCAGCAGCTTGCAGGCGGCGTTGACGCCGGCGATCAGCCCCTGGGCGGCGGCCTCCTCGTAGCCGCTCGAGCCGTTGAACTGCCCGGCGCCGTACAGGCCGGGGTGATCCTTGAATTCCAGCGTCTGCCGCAGCGCACGGGGATCGATGCAGTCATATTCGATGGCGTAGGCCGTGCGCAGGAATTCCGCCTGCTCCAGGCCGGGGATGCTGTGCACGATCTGCAGCTGCACGTCTTCCGGCAGGGAGGAGGACAGACCCTGCAGATACATTTCATCCGTGTGCGCGCCGCAGGGCTCGATAAAGATTTGATGCCGCTCTTTTTCGGAGAAACGGACGATTTTATCCTCAATGCTCGGGCAATAGCGCGGCCCGACGCCGTCGATCTTGCCGGAAAAGAGGGGAGAGCGGTGCAGATTCTCCGAAATGATGCGTTTTGTTTCCGCGCCGGTGTAGGTGATGTAGCAAGGTTCCTTGTTTTCGACCGGGATGCCGGCGTCAAACGCGAACGGAACGATGTGGTCGTCGCCGTACTGCGGTTCTAACTGGGAAAAATTGACACTTCTGCGGTTGACGCGCGGCGGCGTGCCGGTTTTGAACCGCCGGATCGGCAGACTGAGCCGTTTGAGCGCATCGGCCAGCGCGGCGGCGGGAAACATGCCGTCCGGGCCGCTTTCATAAGAAACGTCGCCGATATAGACGCGCCCGCCCAGAAAGGTGCCCGTGGCGAGGATGACGGCCTTGGCGCGGTGCACCGCCTCCAGCCGGGTGGTCAGCAGCCAGTCCGTGCCATCGCGGGTCAGATCAACGATCTCCGCCTGCTGCAGAAACAGGTTCGGCTGACGCTCCACCGCGTGCTTCATCGTTTCGGAGTAGGCGCGGCGGTCGATCTGCGCGCGCAGGGAATGGACGGCCGGGCCCTTGCCGAGATTCAGCATCCGGCTCTGCAGGGTGTTGCGGTCCGCGGCAATGCCCATTTCGCCGCCGAGCGCGTCGATTTCACGCACAAGGTGGCCCTTGGAGGAGCCGCCGATCGACGGATTGCAGGGCATATTGCCCACCCAGTCCAGATTGATCGTGAACAGGGCGGTTTTGCAGCCGAGCCGGGCGGCGGCCAGCCCGGCTTCAATGCCGGCGTGCCCCGCGCCGATGACGGCGATATCATAGGATTCAGCGAGATAGTTCATATGAATATTCCCAACAAGAAAATAATTGCAAAAAATACAAAAATCGAAAACCGCAGCACACCAGCGGCGCCGCACATCTAAAATCTAATATCTGGAATCTAACATCTATTTTCCGACGCAGAAGTTTTTGAAGACCGCGTCCACGGTGGCGGACGTTGCACGCTCGCCGGTCAGCTCCAGCAGCGCATCCACGGCGCAGTCGGCGCACACCGTGACGGCGTCGAGCGTGACGCCGGTTTCCAGCGCGGAGATCGCCTCTGACAGATGGTCCGCCGCGCGCTGGCAGCATTGCCGCTGGCGCTCGTTGACCAGGCAGGCCGCGGCGGGGTCGAACGCATCCGCGCCGAGCAGGTCGGCGATCGCTTTTTCCAGCGTTTCCAGCCCTTCGCCGGTGGCGGCCGAGAGCGTCACCACGCGGTCGAACGCGGCTTCCAGTTCGGCGCAGTCGGCGGCAGGGGGGAGGTCCGCTTTGTTCAGCACGGCAACGGCGGGTTTTTCCGCACAGGCGGCGATCACGGCGCGGTCGTCCGCAGTCAGCGGCGCGCTTCCATCAAAGACCGCGAGCGCGAGCGCAGCGCCGGCCAGCCGACGTTTCGCGCGGTCCACGCCGAGATGCTCGATGGCGTCCGCGGTATCCCGGATGCCGGCGGTATCCGCCACGCGCAGGAGCAGGTCGCCCAGGCGGACGGTTTCTTCCACCACGTCGCGGGTGGTGCCGGCGACCGCGGTGACGATGGAGCGGTCGAAACCGCTGAGCAGATTCATCAGCGTCGATTTGCCGACGTTCGGCCGCCCGACGATGGCGGTATCCACGCCGGCGGTGAGCACCTTGCCGCAGTCATAGCGGCGCAGCAGCGCCTGCAGGTCCGCGCGCACGGCGCGGAAAACGGAAAGAATTGAGGCCGTATCGGTCTGCGGCAGATCCTCATCCGGATAATCGACCCAGGCCGCCAGTGCGGCGGTGACCGAAAGGATGCGATCCGCGCAGGCGCGGATCTCCTTGCTGAGCGTGCCGTCCAGCGTTTGCAGCGCGGCGGCGGCCGCCTGCTGCCCGGCGGCGCCGATGAGCGCCATGACGCTTTCGGCGGCTGCCAGATCCCGTTTGCCGTTCAGGAACGCGCGTTTGGTGAATTCCCCCGGTTCTGCGGGGACGGCGCCGGCGGCGAGCACGGCGCGCAGCGTCTGCTGCGTCAGGAACAGGCCGCCGTGGCAGTGCAGCTCGGCCACATCCTCGCCGGTGTAGCTTTTAGGCGCACGAAAAACGAGGCAGATGGCCTCGTCGATTTTTTCATGATCAGAATAAACCGCGCCGAAATAGGCGCGGTAGCCGGGGCTTCCCGTCAGATCGCGGCTGCCGGCCGCGCGAAAAACGCGGGCGGCCACGGGCAGCGCGTCGTTGCCGGAAATGCGGATAATGCCGATGCCGCCCGGCGCTTGCGGGGTGGCAATTGCGGCGATGGTGGTGGACAAGGCGGATACCTCCGAAATTAGGAATTAGGAATTAGGAGTTAGGAGTTAAGGCCCACGCCAGAATTATAAAAGGCTTGCAGCGAACCGTAGGGCACACATACATGTGTTCCGACTGTGCCGGAGACACAGGGCATAGCACAACGAAATTGGCAACACGTTCCTATTAATACCACAGGAAACCGAGGAACAGATACCAGATGATCGTTTGCCAGGTGGTGAAGGTGACGGTAACATCTGTCTCAAAAACAAGCTCTTTTCTGGTTTCTTCATTAACATATTTCTCTGTTATATGAGCAGTCCCTCGGCCATTTGCGGCAATAATCCCATTGGTATTGATGGTCGCAACGGACGGGTCAGAAGAAAGAAGAACCTGCTTATGATAACCAAGCTTTGAACACAAACCCTTGCTATACCAGCCGCATGGCTCGACATCTCGTATCTCTTTATAATGCATAGAGATTTCTTGAGGAGGACGAATCATGTCCAGATACTCAACTAAAGAACCGTCCAAATCAAAAAGATTTAAATAAAGGGAGGTCAGCCCGACTCTTTTGGAATCCGCTTTCCACGTCGTGATCCATTCCACAGAAAGCAAATACTTCCGATTGCCGGCAAAGATTTCAATTTCAAAATAGTCCGTGTAATAATCCTTATCTATTTCTGTATCGCTGTAATACGTCGAAACCACACGATACTCATCGATGCCTTTATCAATCATTTGAACGAGACGACCGGTTTTTTCGCGCAAGTCCGGTAGTTTGGTTTGAACATATTCGCTGAACATTGCCGCAAGAGAATCCGCATCATTTGCTTTGACAGCGGTCATAATTGATTCGCCTGAAGCAATCGTTCCCGGGTAATCCGCAGCAAAAACAGGAAGAGAAAGCGCCACGAGAACCAGCGTCAAAAACAGGCTGACTATTGTGCGTGTTATTTGTTTGAGTTTCATTACAGCACCTCATCAATCGCAAACCAGCGGGACTTTTTCGCCGCAGAGGCGGCGGGCGATGCGCTCATAGGCCAGCGAGGCGGGGGAGAATTCATCCGGCGCTTTGCCGGTCACGGAGCAGAAGCTCACGGCGGGGTCGCGGGGCACGGCGCCGAGCAGGCGAATGCCCGTTTCATCGATGCACTGATCCACATTCAGCAGCCGGCCGTGGAGCACGGGGCGCACCTCAAACAGATTGATGATCAGCCGCGCGTCGGTCAGCCCCTGCGCGCGCAGGGCGGAATAGGCCGCGCAGCAGCTGCGCACGCAGACCGCGTCGGGCGTTGTGACGCCGACGGCGCTGTCCGCACCCGCGGCAGCGAGCAGCAGTCCGCTGCCGATGCCGGCCGGCGCGTCGAGCAGAATATAATCATAGTCCGCCCGCAGCGGCTGCAGCATGGCGGCAAATCCGGCGGCGTCAAAGCCCGGATCGAATCTCCGCGGCGCGGCAAGCAGATCGACCTCGCCGGGCAGGATCGCATCCGCGGCGCTGCAGCGGTCCAGCAGCAGATCACCCCAGTCAAAGACCACGTCCTGCGCAGCGCCGAGCAGCAGATCCAGGCAGCGCAGACCGATATCGCAGTCCACAAGCAGCACGCGCTTGTCCATGGCCGCGAGCGCGCGCCCGAGGCCGACGGTGACGGAGGATTTCCCCGTGCCGCCCTTGCCGGAAAAGATCAGAATCGTTTGCGCCATGGAGCCGCCTCCTTTCTGCGTCGTCCGAAATCCATCAGGGAATCAGCACGCCGGTCTCCGGCACGGGAGAAAGTGTGCTGTTTTTGCCGAAATAGTAGTCGACGATCGCGGCGATCACCGGGGCGACATTTGCGCCGGAAACCATGCCTTCGCCGACGGCGGCAATCGCGATCTCCGGCGCCTCATACGGCGCGAAGGCGATCAGGAAGCCGTTGTTGATCTTGGTGGATACATTCTTGATCATGCGGTATTCCTGCGAGGTGCCGGTTTTGGCCGCCACCTTCACGGGCAGGTCTGCAAAGGCGTCGGCGCAGTAGCCGGTGGTGCCCACGGCGAGCATGCCGCGCTTGACGGTATCCAGCGTCTTGGCGGAAATGCCGGTTTCGCAGGCGATGGTGACCGGCGTTTCCTCGATCGTGCGGGAATAATCGTGGCTTTTGATGCTCTTGACGAAATGCGTGCGGTAGCGGGTGCCGCCGTTCGCGATCGTCGCGACGTAATTGGCCAGCTGGATCGGCGTAAAGAGGTTGCCGGCCTGGCCGATGGCGGACTGCACGGTAAAGCCCGGCAGCCATTCCTGATTCAGGGAGGCGCGGTATTCCGGGCTGTCCAGCACGCCGGCGGATTCGCCCAGCTCGCAGCCGGTTTTTGCGCCGAAGCCGAGCAGTGTGCGGTATTCATTCATCTTTTCGATGCCGAGCATCTGCCCGACCTCATAGAAGAAGATATTGCAGGATTCATCAATGGCGGCAACGACGTTGACGTAGGGGTTTTTATGCTGCTGTTCGCATTTGAAGTGCTGCCCCAGGAATTCATAGGAGCCGCTGCAGTAGACCGTGAAATTCTCGTCGATCACGCCCTCCTCCAGCGCGCCGATGGCGACGGAGGGTTTCATTGTGGAACCGGTCGCGTAGGCGGAGAGCAGCGCGCGGTTCCAGAGAGGCGAGCCCGGCGCTTCGTTGAGCGCCGCCGCGTCTTCGGCATAAGTCGTGATATCATAGGTCGGATAGGAGGCGCAGGCAAGCACGGCGGCGCTGTTGCAGTCCAGCACCACGACCGCGCCGGCGCTGTCCACGATGTTGCCGTTCACATCGGCATAGTTTTCCAGCGTGTCGGCCAGGCTCTGCACGGCGACGGCCTGCAGCCCTGCGTCAATGGTTGTCACAACGGTGTTGCCCGGCTGCGGCTGCTTGGTGATCACGGAGGTGTTGCTGCCGTTCGGGTCGGTATAGATGGTTTTTTCGCCGGCTGTGCCGCGCAGGGTGTCTTCCATGGCGAGCTCGAGACCGCTTTTGCCGATCAGGTCGTCCATCTGATAGCCCAGATCCTTCTTTTCGGCGTATTCCTCGGCGTTGATCACCGCCACGCGGCCGAGGATATGCGGCGCGAGCGTGCCGTCCGAATACTGACGCACCGGCACGATGTCCACATCCACGCCGCGGTAAAAGTCGCTGTTTTCCTTAACGATGGAAACAACCTCGGCGGGCACATCCTGCGCAAAGGTGTAGGGGCGCGAAACATTAAAGCCGTCCCGCTTGAGACCGTAGCAGACCGAGGCGATCTTGCGCGCGTCGGCGGGGCTGTATTCCTCCAGGTCAAACATTTTGACAACGGCGTCCAGACAGTTCTGCGCCGTGGCGTAATCATTCAGATTGAGCAGGGAGGCGCTCTTCATTTCGGCGATCTCCTTGTCGCTGTCCGGCCGGAAGGCGACGGTGCCCGCGGCGTCAAAGACGAGGGGGAGGGGATCGATCCACGCGAGCCCGCGCCGCTCAAACAGGCGGATCAGCGCGAGCAGGATCTCATTGCGCTGCGCCTGCTCCTTGGCGGAGGGGAAATAGGCGGCGTCCAGGATCAGGGCATAAGTCTGCCCGTAATACACCAGCGGCACGCCGTTGCAGTCCACGATCTCGCCGCGGGCGGCGGCCACCGGCGCGGTATGCTCCGCCACGGAGGAGATGACTGCGTTGAACTCCTCGCCCTCGACAAGCTGCAGCTTGATCAGATCAAAGGCGAAGAAGACGAAAAACGCCATTAATATGCAGACGGCCGCGATGCGGCGGCCGGTTGGAATTTTCGGACGCATATGTATTGACTCCTGAAAAATGTAATAAACGGAATGCCGGCTGCCGTCAGTCGGTGCTGTGGACGGTCGGATTCACGGAGAATTTCTTCTGAATGGCGCGCACGAGAATAAAGAGCACCGGCGCGAACACCAGGGAATAAACGGCGCCGGGCAGATAGTAGCGCAGCAGCATGAAAACCGCGCGGTCCAGACCGGCCAGGGGATAGGCGATCAGCCAGGCCGCAAGCTCATAGAGCAGCACGGCGCCGGCGGAAAGAAGCGTTGCGGTCATGATATTGCAGCGCATGAGCGTGTTGATCAGCACGCCGCAAAGATAGCCGACCGCCATCAGATACAGCGCCCGGATGCTTGCGCCTCCGGCGGCGGCATCCCAGAGCGCGCCGGCCAGCAGACCGAAAAACAGGCCCGCGAAATCCCGTTCAAACACGGCGATGCACACCACGGCCGGAATCAGCAGCAGCGCGCGCACGCCGAAGATCTGCGGAAAAAAGCCGTCCGTGTTTTGCAGCAGGGACAGCACGAGCAGCATCAGCGCAAGGATCAGCCTGCGCAACAACAGGATTTTTCGTTGCTTCTTCAAAGTCATCATGATCGGTTACTGTGCGTGCTGCCCGTTGAAGGAGGTGATCACGCACACATCGGTCAGCTTGTCCAGTCTGGCGCCGGGGTTGATGATGGCGCTCGCGGATATATCCGCCGTGCCGTCCACGACGTCCACGATCGTGCCGATGATCAGATCGCGCGGATAGATGCCGCCCACGCCCGAGGTGCAGACGATGCCACCCACGGAAATGCTCGTTTCGGCCGCAAGCCCCGGCATGTGGCACTGCCCCTCCTGCGCGAGCGCGGTGGTGGAGGTGACGTAGCCGAGGTCGCGCGTGCGCACCTCATAGGCGCTCACGTTGACATGCGGGTTGAGGATGGTGTGCACGGTGCACTGCGTCGGCGTCACGGAGGCGACCACGCCGACCAGATACTGGCCGTAGATCACGGGGTCGTTGACCGCGACGTCCTGCAGGGACCCTTTGTTGAGCGTGAAGGAGCCGAAATAGCCGGCCGCGTCGCGGCCGATAACGGCAGCCTCCACAAACGTATAGTCATTGTGCGCTTCCTTCAGCGCAAGGAATTCCTGATAGAATTCATTCTTATGCTTGGCTTCTTCGTAGTCCACAAGCTGCCCGTTCAGCCGGTCGACCTCCGCCTGCAGCGCATCCACCTCGGCGGCCAGCACGGAGGAGGAGCGGAAGGAGATCGGCAGGTTGGAAAGCGCCGACGCCGTGCGGGTGGCCAGCCGCGAAAGGGGACTGAAAATCACGCCCGTGACCGACGTGACCGGCGAAGAGCCGCTGCGGGAAACGAGCGCAAACGCCGAGCCCGCCAGCAACGCGGCGGCGATCACGGCAAAGATTTTGAAGGCGGTGCTTTTAAACAGGTGAGTCATAGGCAGATCTCCGATATCCGGCAGGGAATGTCAGCAGCGTGCGCGTCACATGTATTTCTTGTTGCGCACCTCAGAAAGGGATTCGTTTTCAAGGCAGATGCCGCAGCCGTCCACGACGCAATCCAGGGGATTGTCCGCCACATGGACGGGGATCTTCGTTTCGGCGGCAATCAGCTTGTCCAGCCCGCGCAGCAGCGCGCCGCCGCCGGTGAGCATGATACCGCGGTCAATGATATCCGCCGCCAGCTCGGGCGGGGTGCGCTCGAGCGTGGATTTCACGGCGTCCACGATCTGCCGGACGGGGTCCGCCAGCGCTTCGCGCACCTCCTCGGAGGTGATGTCCACGTTTTTGGGCAGACCGTCCATCAGGTTGCGGCCCTTGATATTGACCGTGCCCTCGCCGTCATAGGGATAGGCGGAGCCGATCTTGACCTTGATATCCTCGGCGGTGCGTTCGCCGATGAGCAGATTGTATTTTTTCTTGATGTAGGAAATGATGGCCTCGTCCAGATCGTCGCCGGCGATGCGGGAGGAGAAGGAGGTCACAACGCCGCCCAGCGAAATGACCGCCACCTCGGAGGTGCCGCCGCCGCTATCCACCACCATGCTGCCGGTGGCCTCGGTGACGGGCAGACCCGCGCCGACCGCCGCCGCCATCGGCTCTTCGATCAGGCTCACGAAATTGGCGCCCGCGCTTTTGGCTGCGTCATGCACGGCCTTCATTTCCACTTCGGTCACGCCCGAGGGCACGCAGATGAGCACCCGCGTGCGGGAAAACGGCCGGCGGTGCGCCGTGCGCTTGATGAACGATTCGATCATTTCGGCCGTGATCTCAAAATCCGCGATCACGCCCTCCTTCAGCGGACGCACGGCAACGATGGAGCCGGGCGTGCGCCCGATCATCTCCTTCGCTTCACTGCCGACGGCAACCACGCGCGGCGGATTGCTTTTCTGGTCCACTGCCACGACAGAGGGCTCGCGGATCACGATGCCCTTGCCCTTGACGAACACCAGCGTGTTCGCCGTGCCGAGATCAATGCCGATATCCTGGGTGAATAACATAACCAGCGCTCCTATTAATGTACAAATTCAATGGTGTTGAGAATGGAAAGGATCTCATCGAGGCTTTCGTTCATGTTGCGGTCGGAGGTGAGCATGCAGGAATAGACCACGCCGTTATGCTCAAAGAAGATGTAGCCGAGGTAGGAGGCGGCGCCGGAACCGTTATCCGGCACATAGACGGCAAAGATCTGCGCATCCTGATCCAGCAGCTTCACGCTGCGGTTGACATAATCCGTATCCGCGGAGAAGGACTTCATCTTGTCGATCAGTTCGCTGGCCTGCTTCATGGAGGCGACGAGATCGCCGTCGCGCGTGGCGATGATCTTGATGATATCCTTTGTGCCGTCGCGCTGGATCATCAGATCGGCGCCGCTCAGATAGTCGCTCCAGCCGTTGGGAATCTCCATGCGGTAGTCGGGGCATTCAATGCGGTTGCCGACCACAAGCGCGCCGCGCAGCGCCACGGCCTGCGTCGCGTATTCGCCGTTTTCATCCTTGACGTTCTTGCCCTTGTCATTGGTCACGAGCACGACGATGTTGCCGGCGTCGTCGCGCTGGATGCCGCCGTCCTCGTTAGTGACGGCCGCGTAGTCATGGCCGCCGCCGGAGAGCACGGCGCCGTTTTTCAGCTTCGCCTTGCAGGCGGTCAGGCAGGTCAGCGCCACAACCATACAAATCAGAATCGCTGTGATTTTTTTCATATGAATCGATCCTTTCTTCAGCATCGGAACGGCTCAGCCGTTCAGCGCGGCAAAGGCCGCTTTGTTGTTCTTATACAGCGTTTTATACACCGCGAAATTGCGGTCATACACCGCTTTGTTTTCCGGATTGGGGCGGAAGGTCTTGCTTGCGGGGATCAGCTTCTTTGCGTCGGAGATCTTGTCGATCACGCCCAGGCCGACGGCCATGATGACCGCCGCGCCGACCGCGCCGACGTTCTGGGGGCTGTCCACGGTTTCGATCGTGCGGCCGGTGACGTCCGCGAGGATCTGGCAGGTGACGTCGGAAAGCGCGCCGCCGCCGACGAAGCGGATGGTGTCGGAGGTCTTGATCTTCTTATCCTGCGTTTCCATAAACCAGCGCAGGTGGTAGCAAACGCCCTCGAGCACCGCGCGGATCAGCTCGGTCTTGCCGGTGTCGAGGCTGATGTTGAAGAACATGCCGCGCGCGTTCGGATCCTCAAACGGGCAGCGGTTGCCGTGGAGCCACGGGGTGAAGATGACGCCGCCGCTGCCGGCGGGGATTTCGTTGACCACCTTGGAGAGATAGTCGTAAAGATTGGTGTAAACGGACTCTTTGGATTCCGCCACATGGGTTTTCTCAAGGAAGATGCCGATCTCATCGAGCGCCAGGTGATCCTTGACCCATTCCAGACATTTGCCGGCGGTTTCCAGCTCGGCAAAGTAGTTGAAGGAATCCGGCTGCGCGCCGACGATCGCGGCGATCATCGCGGAGGTGTCGACGATGCTTCTGTCCACCACGGTGGAGCACCAGCCGCTCGTGCCGCTGTACATGTGCGTGTCGCCCATTTCGACCGCGCCCGCGCCCACGCCGATCAGGGAAGCGTCGCCGCCGCCGCCGAAGACGGCCGTGCCCTCCGGCAGGCCCAGCTCGGATGCCGCCTGCGCGGTCAGGCCGCCGACCTTCGCCGTGCAGGGCACGATCTCGGCCAGATGCTGCATATCCACACCCAGCAGCTTGCAGACCGTTTCGCTCCAGCAGCGCTTGCCGTCGCGGATATCATAGATCAGCGCGCCGAAGGCGGAATCGGGCGTCATGATGCATTTGCCGGTCATGCGGCAGATGATGGACTCCTTGACGTCCAGCCATTTATAGATGCGCTTGAAGTTTTCGGGTTCGTTTTCCTTGACCCAGTTGTATTTCCAGACCGGGTCCTTCACGCTCGCGGAGACCGCGCCGGTGATGATGAGGGAGGGGATCAGTTTTTTGATGTTCGCGCCGGCGATCTGCGGGCCGTATGCCATGCCCTCCTTGATCTGCTTTTTCGCGCGCTGGTCCATGTAACTGAAGGCGCGGCGCACGGGCTTGCCTTCCTTGTCGACGAGCACCAGGCCCTGCATCTGGGAGCAGAAGGAAATGCCCTCCACCTGCGCGGGCTTGACGGCGCACTGCAGGAAAATCTGCTTGGTCGTGGCGCAGATGGCGTCCCACCATTCGTCGGGATCCTGCTCCGCGCCGCCGTCCGGCAGAATATAGAGGTTGTAGCCCTGCATGGCCGCGCTGACCAGGGTGATCGTTTTATCGATTTCAAACAGACAGGATTTGACGCCCGTGGTGCCGATGTCATAGGAAATCACATATTTACTCATGGGAACCCTCCTCGTTTTTTGCAGGCGGACCGGTGGCGCAGCGGGACTGCGGGACACTAATCCAATATAAAAACATTATATACGCTTTCTGCCGGAATTACAAGAGGAAAACGGGCGAAACAAAAAAATTCACAAATTCGCCCGACGGCGCAAAAAAAGCAAGGAGCGGGCGGCTCCTTGCTGAAAAAACGAGATGTGTTATGCATCCGCAGGCGGATCGTTCAGACCGAAGCGCACGGTGGTTTTCGGCTTCGGATCCTCGACGGCGCCGCCGAAGACGTCCTTCACCATATCGCACAGGGCGGCGTTTGCCTTCAGATTGCTCATGTCCAGAACCGCGCCGCATTTCTCGGTCAGCGTTTTGTAATCGTCCCGGACCAGATCCGGAGCGTCCCCGGTGAAGGCGGCGAACAGGCAGCCGCGCGCGCCGAAAAAGCCGGCGAAGCACAGACCGCCCAGATCGGCAAATTCCGCCAGCGCGCCGACGGGATCATCCGTATCGCTGACGGTGACCAGGCAGGGCAGATTTGCCGGCAGCCGCCGGCGCAGCGCTTCGCGCACGGCGGGGGAGAGGGCGCGGCAATCCAGAGAAACGGCCAGGTTTTCGCCGCAGCCGGCCGGATCGGGCAGCGTGTCGCCCGCGGCAGGCAGGAACAGCGGACAGTCGGCGCCCGCGTCGCGCAGCGCTTTGACCAGCCTGCGGCCGAATTTCTGCAGCGCCTGCGCGCCGCTTCCGTCCGCGCCGTTCAGCGCGGCGCCGTCCAACAGCGAAAAGCCCGCGATTGCGGGTTCGTCTTTATAATGCGCGGCGATCTGCAGCCACTGGCGCAGCACCGCGTTGCGCGCGTCGAAGCCCGCCTTGCTGTTTTGCAGCAGGGCGTCGGGCAGCGCCGTGAGCAGGGGCAGCACATAAACGCCCGCGGCGCGGCAGCGGTCGACCAGCGCGTCGACGGCGGAAAAATCGATCTCATCGCGCCCGCTCGGCTTCTTGCAAAGGCGGTTGCTGCGCAGCGGCACCTGCAAGCAGTTGACGCCCAGGCCCTTGAGCGTTTTCAGATCCGCGGCGGTCAGCGCGCCGAAACGCTCCGCCTGCAGCAGCTGCTTTGCGCCGTAGGCGCCGAAGCGCTCGGTCAGCGCCGGCTCCACGTCCTCCGGCGGGCAGTCTTCGCCGTCCCGCAAAAAGACGGTGGGCGCGGTCGGCAGCTCGACGGCGTGCAGCGTCACGGGGCTGCCGGCGGTGTCGGCAAAGCCCGCGCCGTCCGCGTGCAGCCGGTCGGACGCCGCCAGCGGCTTCGGACGCAGATTTTTCAGCACGCCGAGCACGGCGGGCACGGCCGCCGAGGCAGCGGCAGCGGTCAGACTCAGCGTCAGGATTTTTCGTTCCTCGGTCATGATTCGGTTCCCCTTTATTGATCAGTCAAAGCGTTTCGCATTCAGGAAGCTGACGGTGTTTTCCGCGCCGGCGATGGTGATATCCGCCACGTCCTTGCCGATGACGAAGCTGCTGGCCCGGCTGTAGAGCGGATAGCAGACGCCCTGCTGCAGCAGGTAGGATTCCGCGTCGAAGCAGTCCCGCAGCGCCGCGTCGTCGTCCACATCCGCGAGCAGCTTCTTTGTCAGCTGCCGGAATGCGTCATCCTGCAGGCGGAAGACCGCGCCGTCCGCAAACTGCGCGAGGAATTCGCCGGCGTCCGCCGTGTCGGCCGTCAGGCCCGTGATCGCAAACTGATAATTGCCCTTTGCCACGGCGGAGGAAATCTCCGCAGGCGGCAGGATTTCCAGATTGAGCGTCAGGTTCAGACCCAGCGTTTTCTGCCAGAGCTGCACCTGCCGCAGCGCCTGCGCCTCCAGGAAGTCCGGACTCAGGAGCGTGACGGTGATGCGCTCGAGGTTCAGCGTCTGCAGCGCGTCGGAGAAATGGCGCACAGCGGCCGATGTGTTGCGGCCGAGCCCGGCGGTCTGCGTGCCGGCAGCCGCGCGGAACGATACGCCGCCGGCCTCGCAGGAAGCGGGGATAAAGCCGCGTTCCGGCGTAAAGCCGTCTTCTTCCGTCAGGAACAGATCGCGGTCGATGGAATTGCACAGCGCGACGCGCAGATCGCTGTTCTGCATCAGCGCGTCGCTGCAGTTGAAGACCAGGCCGTAAAACCCGTTTTCGCGCCGCGCGGCGACGGTGCAGTCCTCCGGCACCGCGGCCTCCGGCGGCAGCATGGCGGCGCTCAGCGAGCCGCCCGCCAGCTTCTGGAGCACGGAATCGGGATCGCCGTCAAAGGAGAACGCCACCGTGGCCGGCAGCGCCTTGCTGCCGGAATAATAGCGGTTTCTCTTAATGGTCAGGCCGCTTTCGGGATCCCAGGCGCTCACGTAAAACGGGCCGTTGCACAGGATGTGCCGGTTGCTCAGACCGTAGCGGCCGTTGGTGGCGTTGAAGAAATCCTCATTGCAGGGCATGAAGACGCTTTCGGTCAGGCGCACGGGCAGATCCGGGCAGGGGGCGGCCAGCCGGATGACCAGCGTGTTGTCATCCGGAGCGGAAACGCCGAGCTGCTCCGGCGGCAGCGTGCCCTGCAGAACGGCGGTTGCGTTTTCGATCACGGCCAGCCGGTGCGCGCAGGGCGCGTCCGTTGCGGGATTCGCCGCGCGGCGCAGCGCAAACACGAAGTCCCGCGCCGTCACCTTTTCTTCGGAAAAGCGTTTATAGAAATCTTCGCCGTATTCGTTTTTCAGCACGACCGGGCAGTACCATTCCGTGCCGGGCTGCAGATAGAACGTATAGGTCAGTTCATCGTCGGACACTTCCCAGCGCTCGGCCAGCCCGGAGGCGGCCGTGCCGTCGGGCTGCAGACGGGTCAGACCTTCAAAGACGTTGTTGATGACCAGCTGCGCGCCGGATTCCCCCGCGAACTGCGGGTCCAGCGTAGCGGGCGAGGCGGCGAGCGGGTAATAGACCGTTTTGCCCGCGCCGTGCCCGGCGCAGGCTGCCAGACTCAGCAGCAGCGCCGCGATCAGCAATATAGAGAGCGAGCGCTTCATTGATTCTCCTCCATCCATTTGGCAAGCTGATCCGCCAGCGGATTGCTGACCGGCTTTTGCTTTTGCTGCTGCTGCAGATAGTTTGCAACATCGCGTTTGCCGCCGCCGGCCGTCTGCCTGCGCTTTTCAAAATCGGAGAGTTTTTCCCGGTAGCCGCAGGCGCAGTAAAACGCGCGTTTTTCGCCCTCGCCGCGCAGCTCCAGCTTCTTGTGGCAGTTCGGGCAGCGGGCGTTGGTGATCACGCTCAGGGATTTGCGGTAGCCGCATTCGCGGTCGCGGCAAACGAGCATGCGGCCCTTTTTGCCGTTGACCTCGAGCAGGTATTTCCCGCATTGCGGGCAGGGCGTGCGCGTGACGTTGTCATGCTGATATTCCACCGTGCCGGCGCGCACATCCTGCACGAGTGAAGCGGCGTAGCGCCGCATTTCTTCGATGAATTTGCCGCTGTCGGCCTTGCCGGCGGCGATCAGCGCGAGCTGCTGCTCCCAGCGGGCGGTCAGCGCGGCGGCGCGCAGATCCTCCGGCACGATGCGCACGAGCTGCTTGCCCTTGGAGGTCGGATGGATCTCCTTGCCGCGGCGTTCGATATAGAAAGCGTCAAACAGTTTTTCGATGATATCCGCGCGGGTGGCGGGGGTGCCGAGCCCGCCGGCGGACTGCAGGGCGCTGCGCTCGGCGGCGTTGCCCACCTCGCCCGTCGGATGCTCCATGGCGGTGAGCAGCGTCGCTTCGGTGTAGCGCGCGGGCGGCGCGGTCTTGCCCGCAACGATCCGCACGGCCTCCACCGGCAGCGTCGTGCCCTGCGTGAGAGCGGGGAGCGTCTGCGCGCCGAGATCCTCCTCGGCGTCGTCCTCCTCGAGCGACGCGTCATACAGCGCCTTCCAGCCCGGCACGCGCACGGTTTTGCCTTTGGTATAGAACCGATGCGGGCCAACGGCCAGCGTCATCTGCACCTCGTCATATTCAAACGGCGCGCTGAGCACGGCCAGGAAGCGCCGCACAACCAGGTCATAGATGTGGCGCTCGTCGTTGGTCAGTTTGTTCAGATCGACATATTGCTCGGTCGGAATGATCGCGTGGTGATCGGTCACCGCCGCATCCTTGACGATATATTTCGTCTGCAGCGGGCGCTGCCGCAGCAGGGCGTTTGCCCGCTCTTTATAAGGGCCGACCGCGATCGCGCGCAGCCGCTCGCCGAGCGTGGCGGCGACGTCCTTCGTGATGTAGCGCGAATCCGTGCGCGGATAGGTCAGCAGCTTGTGCGTTTCATACAGCGCCTGCATGAGCGAAAGGGTCTGTTTCGCGGAATAGCCGTATTTTTTGTTTGCGTCGCGCTGCAGCTCCGTCAGGTCGTAAGCGGCGGGCGGCGCCTGAAATTTATAATTCTTTTTGATCTCGGTCACGGTCGCTCGTTTGCCGCGCACGGCCTCGGCGATGCGCTGGGCGTCGGCGGGGTCGAACATCCGCGCCTGCTGTTTCGCGTCTTTATAAAGCGCCTGAAAGCTGCCGAAGGACGCCTTGACCGTAAAATACTCCTTCGGGCGGAACTGCTGGATCTCTTCCTCCCGCCGCACGATCATGGCCAGCGTCGGCGTCTGCACCCGGCCGGCGGAGAGCTGCGCGCCGTGCTTGCAGGTGAGCGCGCGCGTGACGTTCAGGCCGACCAGCCAGTCCGCTTCGGCGCGGCTCTGCGCGCTGTGATACAGATTTTCATACTGCGCGCCGGGCTTGAGGTTTGCGAAGCCCTCGCGGATGGCCTTGTCCGTCTGCGAGGAGATCCAGAGGCGCTGCAGCGGCTTGCGGCAGCCGGCTTTCTGCAGGATCCAGCGCGCGACCAGCTCGCCCTCGCGCCCGGCGTCGGTCGCGATGATGACGGAGGAGACCTCGCTGCTGTTCAGCAGGCTGCTCACGGCGCGGAACTGCTTGCCGGTCTGCGGGATCGTGACCAGCTTCATGCGCTTTGGCAGCATCGGCAGATCCTCCATGCGCCACTGCTGATATTTATCGTCATACGCCTCGGGGTCCGCCAGCGTGACCAGATGCCCCAGCGCCCAGGTGACGATGTATTTGTCGCCGATCAGGCAGCCGTTGCCGCCGCGCTTGCAGCCGAGCACCCGCGCCAGATCCCGCGCGACGGAGGGCTTCTCCGCCAGCACCAATGCTTTTGCCATGTTATGCCTCGTAAACCTTCAGAATTTCACCGATAAAGACCTTGTGATAATCGCCGCCGTCATAGTTCGATTCGATGGCCGGATCCAGGAAACCCGCCGGATCCAGCGCCTGCACGGCGATCTTGCGGCAGACCAGCGTCAGCTTCGCCTGGGCGAAGGTGATCGTGCCGTCCGTCTCCGCGGGGGTGAGCCCGGCCGCCGCCGCCTTGTCGAGATCGCGGCCGCTTTTTGAGCCGCAGAGCGCGAGCGCCGGGCGATAGGCCGGATCATAAAAGCTGAGCGTGAAGCGATCTTCCCGCTCCAGGAATTCCAGCGTATAGCGCTGCGGGCGCACGAAGACGATCGCGACGTCCTTGCCCCACAGCTCGCCGAGCGCGCCCCAGCTGACCGTCATGGTGTTGAAGCTGCCGGCCGTGCCGGCGGTCAGCAGGCCCCAGCCGTCGCCGATCAGCTGCACAACATTCTCTTTGACCGCACGGATATCGATGGCTTTCATCCCGGGTCCCTCCCCATTCGTCAAAATAGAATTGAATTCTTGATAGTTTTATGCTAGAATTATAGAGAAAAGCAGACGTGTTTAGAATAGTATACCATAGTTTTTTATATTTGTACAGGAGCGAATGAAATTTTCTGCGCGAAAAAAGGGGAAGAAAAACGAAAGGAGCACAGCATGAAAAAGAATGAAGCAAACGGGGTTCCGGAGGTCGGCGGTTTTCTGCGCGATTTCATGGTGACGGTGCCGCGGGAGATCGAAGCCTGCTCGGGCATCCGCATCCACGGCCGCCGCATCCGTTCCGTTCTGTTTTCCACGGATGTGAGCATCATCCGCAACACGAACGCCGACGCGATCATTGCCGTTTATCCCTTCACCCCGCAGCCGATCATCACGCAGGCGATCATGACCGCCGCGGAGGTGCCGGTATTCGTCGGGGTCGGCGGGGGACGCACGCAGGGGATGCGCGTGGTGAATCTCGCGCTCCACGCGGAATACCAGGGCGCGCTGGGCGTCGTGGTCAACGCGCCGACGAGCAACGATATCGTGCGGGCGCTCAAGGCGTCGATCGATATTCCGGTGGTGGTCACGGTCGTTTCCGCGCTGGAGGATATCGAGGCGCGCATCGCCGCCGGCGCGGACATCCTCAACGTCTCCGCCGCGGCCGAAACGCCGGCCGTGGTCGCGGCCGTGCGCGCAAAGCACCCGGAGATTCCCATCATCGCGACCGGCGGGCAGACGGGCGAAACCGTGGCGCGCACCATCGCCGCCGGCGCAAACGCCGTCACCTGGACCCCGCCGAGCAACGGCGAGATCTTCCGGGGCATCATGGACGCCTACCGCAAGGGCCTCCCGCACCCGTAAAAGCGAATAAGAACAGCAAACGCGCGCTGCAGTCCGGCTGCAGCGCGCGTTTTTCTGCATCAGTCGCCGGACGGCGGCCCGGCGGATTGTCGCTCTCTGAGCGTTTCGAGAAAGCGGTCGGCTTCGGTGCGGGAATGAAAAATGAACGTCGTTTTATCGGGATATTCAGCGATCCGTTTCAGCACGGTCGGACGGTTGACGGCGTTGTAATTCCGCACGGAATCCAGAAACTCCGCGTCGATCTCGTCGGCAGGCTCCACCCAGGGCAGATCCGCCCGCGCCGTGCCGCGCCGGGCAAGGACGCCTTCCAGACAGACCTCGGTCGGGTAATCCAGAAAGATGATCGTGTCGCACAGCGACATACGCAGCTCCATCGTCGCGCCGTAGTTGCCGTCCATGATCCACGCGTCGGTCGCGCCGATCTCCAGAATCTTTTCGATCAGTTCTTCCCGTGAGATGAAGGACCGGTCCGCCCGCCAGCGGAGCAGATCCAGCGGATACAGCGGCAGGCCGGTGATCTCATGCAGCGCGCGGGAAAAGACGCTTTTTCCGCTGCCGGGACAGCCGATCACGATGACTTTTTTCATGCGTTTTCCGTCTGCGCGGCGCGTGCGTACTCCGCTTCCCGGAAGCCGACGAGGACCAGGTTGTCCGAAATTAAAAGCGGGCGCTTGACCAGCATGCCGTCGGAAGCGAGCAGGGCGAACTGTTCATCCTCGCTCATTTCCGGCAGGCGGTCTTTCAGCTGCAGCGCCTTGTATTGCAGGCCGCTCGTGTTGAAAAAGCGCTTGAGCGGCAGCCCGCTGCGCGCGTGCCAGTCGCGCAGCTCCGCCTCGGTCGGGCGATGCTCTTTGATGTTTCTGAATTCATACGACACGCCCTGCGCGTCCAGCCACTTCTGCGCCTTCTGACAGGTCGTGCATTTGGGATAGCAGATAAACAGCATGGGTTTTTCCTCCGAGATCGTTTCATTTGATTGCGCGCCGGAGCGGCCGGGCGCGTCCTTCTGCGGCAGACGCAGATCGATCCAGTAGCGCTCCAGCGTTTCGCCTTTTTCCGGCTCGAACACCGTGCCGTCATAAACGCCGCCGTTGGCGAGAATGGTCCGCCGGCTGGCTTCGTTTTCCGTATTGCAGGCAATCAGCACGCGCGGCAGGCCGAGCGTCCGGCAGAAATCCAGCCCCTGCCGCAGCATCTGTTTTGCGTAGCCCTTCCGGCGCTCGTCGGGCCGCACGGAATAGCCGATGTGCCCGCCGTATTTTTCAAGATAGTCGTTAAACCGATGGCGCACCTGCAGCATGCCGACGATCCGCCCGTCGCGCTTGCGCACGCAGACGAACTGCGTTGCCTGCACCAGGCCTGCCGGTACGGTTTCCGGCCGCGCATATGCCTCGACTTCGCGCAGCCAGTCCAGCGGATTTTCAAAGCGGCGCAGCGGACCGGCGCCGTCCATAGAACCGCCGGAGTCCAGAAACGCCTGCCGGTAGGAAAGGAGCTCCGGCACATCATCTGCCGTCGGGCGACGAAGGATCAGGTCTTCTCGAGTCACAGCAGTTTCTCCATTCTGTAAAATTCGCCGTCGGCGTCCGCGGCTTCCTCATACACAGTGAAGCCGAGCTTCCGATACAGCCGCACGGCGGCGGTGTTGTCCCGGTTCACGCCGAGCGCGATTTCCCGATAGCCTTTTTCTTTGGCGATGTCGAGCAGCGCGCGGGAGAGCGCCTCGCCGTATCCTTTGCCGCGTTCTCCCTTTTTGACGATCAGGCGCGAAAAATACAGCCGTCTGCCGGGGACCGTGCCGTAGTCCGGGTTATCGTAGACGAGATGACACTCTGCGGCGATCTCCCCGTTGACAAACAGCGCGTACGCTTCGCGGTTCCCCGCCTGCTGCTGCGCAAGGCAGGTTTCGGCAAAGGAACAACCGCCGCCGAATGCCGCCGCGCACGCGGGATAATCGTCAGGGCTGATTTGCTTGATCTGAGAAACAGGACAGCCGACCTTCGGAATCTTTACAATCAACTTATCTTCTGTTTCGCCGACGATCCGTCCGCCGTTTTTGAGCATCACGCACAGGGATGCGGGATTGTCTTTATTCAGGCGCATATAAAATTCATCTTCCGGGATGATGCCGGCGCCGTATGCAAGCGTCAGGCGCAGCCCTTCCGTGGCAAAGCCTTTTCCCCTGTGTTCTTTTGCGATATAATAACCGATATGTCCCGGTATCTTTGTTTCCGGAAGATAATGACGCAATCTGAATTGCCCGACGATCTCCGTTTCGTTCCAAAGAAACAAAGTGGTATCGGGAACGAAGCCCTCGGGCAGATCAATTCCTTTTGAATTGTTTATCATTCTCGGCAGCACTTCGGATATGAATTTTTCATGCGAGACACCATGCCATTTATTCGTCAGCCCGTTTTCATTCGCAGGCATCGCGGCGACGAACCGCCATTCTTTCTCAGCATCTTCAATGTTCGCCGGTTTTAAGAATAATTTGCTCATTTGCACTGTTCCTCAATTCGTCGAAGTTCGCCCATGACGCGCCTTCTGCCGTATTCGGTCTGATACCAATGATCCTTACTTATATTAAAACCGTCAAAGGTAACAACCGTAAATTGAACATCGGGAAAAGACGTCTGATAGAGCAATAAACAACGCTTGGCATGAAAGGATTTGCAAACAATGATTGCCTTTTTGACACGCAGCCCGTTCTCATTAACGACCCGTTTTGCAAATTCTGCATTTTGTTTGGTATAGCCCGATTCATTTTCGCCGTAAATATCGCTTGCCGCAACTCCGTTTTTCAACAGAATATCTTTGTAAAAATCATATTCCGTTTCATAGCCGGGAACCGGGAAGCAATCACGCTTGACGCTGTACTTTCCGCCGATGAGAACGGTTTTCGCATACCCTTTGTGATACAACTCTGCCGCAAGCTCGGCTGCTTCCGGCAGCGAGCCGCCTACAACAAAAATTGCATCCGCTTTGCATGGAGCAGAACCGATAAAAATAAAGTCTGTAATCTCTTTTATATCCATATAATCAGTAATCCAATGTTTCCGGTACTTTTGCGTCAAAATTAACACCGCATACTTTTGACAGTTCCTTTTTGCCGCGTATATTTGTCTTCCATGTTGATAAATTCGCCATTAAGTCACAGATAAACGCGGAGAAATAATAGTTCTTGAATTCATCTGTGCTGAGAAAAGAATACCCGTTTACCGTTACGGCTTTATTCTTAATAATGCTGTCTCTAAGTTCACAAACCGACAATTCTCTGCCTGTTTCATCTGTGAAAAAGCAGTTGAACGAAGGGTCAACAACGATAAATCTGTTTTCCTCTTTCAGCCAAACATTTACAAGAAAATGACAGCCGCCCTCATTTAACATACAGCATACAGGCAGTGATTTTATTCCGCAAGAATTAAGAATATCGGTTAAAACGATAGCTTTTGATCTGCAATTCAGAGCTTTGTCAAAGGGCAAATCAAAAGCGTTCTCCAGTATTTCAGCGCCGTCATCCGGCAGGATGTTTCTTGTTGCGCCGCAGTAATAAGTGTGCTCTGTCAGGTGATTCATAATTGCCAAGACATTCTCTTTATCCGACAAATCGGGTGAATATGGGAAGTCATATTTTTTATTTAAATCTCTGTGTTCGGGAATAACGCAAAACAAAGCATCGACGGCAACATCATTTTTCACGGATTCATCATTTATAACAATCTGCTTCGGTGTGTAATCCGCAGCAGTTTTTTTCATATAAGCAACGTAGTCTTCTTCTGAAGAAACAAGTTTTTTCCCGGAGAAAAGCAAGACCTTAGACCTGCTGACTTTGAAACGAAAATTCATTTTTCAACATCCTTTTCCATAAAACCTACCGCAAACGGCAGATGTTCAAAGCGTCTTGTTCCGGTTGATGCAAACCCATTCTTGAGATACCACTGTTTTAACCTCACATTTTCTTCCATAATTCCGATTTTCAGCAACTTTCCGTTTTGCTCACGAACAGTTTTTTCGGCATAATTCAATAATTCTTTCCCGATTCCGCGGTGACGGTATTCCGGGAGCACGGCAAGGTGATCCAATTCCCATGTTTCACCGTCAAGCTGTTTTAATAAGAAAAAACCGACCGGGATTGAATCCGAGTAATACAAAAACATCCGATTGCTCGACTCAAATGATTTTTGCAACTTATCAAGAGCCATAAACGCAGTATACCCGGGACAGGTTTCTTTTGTCAAATGGAATTCATCTGCAACCGTAGCAAAACTCTTATGAATCATATTCAAACAAACCGGCAATATGGATTTTTCTTCGATTTCATAAATCATAACGGGTGTTTTCTCATCGCTTCCTCAAAATATCCAGCGTATGGTGCGACGCGCCGATCAGATCCTGCCGCTCGCAGACGGCGAAATGATATTCCACCCATTTCGCAAAGGTGAAATCATCCATTTCGTCAATCATTTCTTTCAAATAATTCGTCGCGCCGTCGGTGGCCACCAGCTTTTCACGCGTGACGTTGACGGCTGCATTCAGAGCGGCAATATCTTCGGTGCGGTAAAGCTCAAAGATTTCTTTCGGCTCGCTTTTGCAGTGCCAGTCCTCGGTCAGCATCTTGTTTTCAAGCACGCTGCCGAGATTCCCGCGCCGGAAAATGTAGTCGATCACCGTCGGCTCATTCATGCAATAGGAAACCAGAATATAACCGCCCGGCCTTGTGACGCGCACCGCTTCGGACAGCGCCTGCTGCTGATCCTCAAACGTGAACAGATGATACATCGGCCCCAGCAGCAGCGTCAGATCAAAATCGCCGTCGGGAAAACGCGAAAGATCCAGCGCATTGCCCTGCAGGGCCGTGAGCGGTTCGCTGCCGTCGAGCTTTTCGCGCAGCAGAGCGAGGTTGTGCTCCACAAGTTCCACGGCGGTGACGTCGTAGCCGGCTTTTGCCAGCGGCACGCTGTATCTGCCCGTGCCCGCCCCGATTTCGAGGATCCGTTTTGCATTTATGGCATCCGCGTAGGCGCGGATATAGTGCTGCGTCGTGAGATACTCCACCTGCCCATGCCTTGACAGCAGGCGGCTTTCCTCGTCATGGGAATGATAATGCCGATTCAGAATTTCAAACACATCCATAGGGGTCCCTCTTCTCAATCATCGGCGCCCGGTCGGGCAGGGGAGCCGCGCATCCGCCCGGCCAGCCCGGATCGCCGTCAAACAGGCGCGCGCCATCATCAGACGCTTCGTGCGGACGCCGGAAATTTTTTCGATATTCAGTATCCCGTCCAACGCAGGTCGCATCTTATGCGTCCATTCCGTCGACCTTGAACCAGGTCAGATAGAGCTTGTGCCGCACGGTGAAGGCCGCCGGGCACTGCGCCAGAAAGGCCTGATGCGCCGCCTCCCACGCCTGAAACGTCGCCGCGTCCATTGAGGCGAGCGTGCCGCGGCAGGCGCACATGCGGCCGTGCCAGCTTTCGCGCGTGAAGGGCAGGTCCGCGAAAAAAGTCTCCGTCTGCCGACCGGGAAACAGGTCGTCATAGACGTCTTTTGCGCCGGAGGCGCCGGGCGTCCAGTTCCGGTTCAGCTTTTTCACCAGCGCGTGGCTCTCCCGCGCGATCGGATCGTCAATGGTATAAGTCAGATAGATTTTGAGAAACAGCCCGCCCGGCTTGAGCAGGCGCAGGAGCTCCGTGCGCATCGTTTCCCGGTCAAAATACCAAAAGCACTGCGCGGCGGTGATCGCGTCAAAGCTGTGCGCCGGCAGGCCGGTGGATTCGGCCGGCGAAACGAGATAGGTGATCTGCCGCCCGTTTTCCGCAGCATCCTGCCGGGCGAAGGCGATCTGCTCCGCCGAAATGTCCGCGCCGGTGATGCGGGCTGCGGGGTTATATAGATTTTTCGGCAGCACGCCGGTGCCCGTGCCGAGATCGAGCCAGGCCGTGCCGTCGGCGGCGACGCCGAGCGCCCGCAGCCGATCGTACAGCACAGGCGGATAAATATCCCGATAGGCGGCGTAGGCGGCCGCTGTTTTGCCGAAATCAAAGGTCTGCCCGTGATCGATGGCGCGCGATTCCATGCCGACGTCCTCCTTTCCGGCTTTCAAATGGAATAAACAGAGTATAGCATATTTCCGCCGCGCGTGCAACCGCAAGTGCGAAAGTGTGCCGCACAGTGAAAAAAACGCACCGCAAGGGGTGACCTGCGGTGCAATATCAGTCATCATTCAGGATGTTGCCGGTATCGTTATGCTGCCGGTCAGCGCCTTGCCGCCCTTCGCGTAGGGGCTGTACGGCCGGATCGTGACCGTATAGGTCCCCGCGTCGAGCGCGCCGACGTCCACGCGCATCTCCGTGGCGTCCGCGCGGACGTAGTTCGAGATCACGGTGGCGGCAAACGCTTCCTGCGCGCCGTTTCTGACGGTGATTTTATAGTCCTCGGCGCCCCAGTACCCCTCTGCGTTCGGGAAGACCAGCACGGTGTTCCCGTCCGTCTGCTCCGCAGCGATCTGCGCACCGGCGGGGAAGGCCGGGGCCGTGTCCAGCGCCTGCAGGGCGGACCAGGTGTAGCAGTGATTGCTTTTTTCTGCGGGATTCGGCAGATAGTAGTCGGTCTTGTCAAAGAAGCGGCGGCTGACGGCGTCATAGAGCTTCAGCCGGACGTTGCCCTGCGCGTCCGCCTCGCAGATCCAGAAGGCGGCGGAGTCGCCGGGGGCGTCTTCATCGCCGGAAATATAATCGAGGTTGCCCATCAGCGCGCTGAGCGAGCCGGTGTTGACCGCGGTGAAAGCGCCCTGCCAGATGCAGCGCGGATCACAGGGCGCATAATGGGAATGGCCGGAGAAATCCACCGCCTGCGGATAGCGCTCGAGCACGGTGCGGATGGTGAAATCGCTCCAGTTCACGCTGCCGTAAACCGTCGCGAAGGGATGCGGATGCTGAATCACGAAGACGGGACGGTCCGGCGTGTCGGCGCAGGCGGCGTCCAGCTGCTCGGTGAGCCACGGCTTTTTCTCCTTGAAGGTCTTGCCGTCCGGCGTATAGGAGCAGGCGATGAAATGATAGCCGTTGATCACGAGATGCCGGTCCACATCCTCATGCACGAGCGCCCGGTAGACGTCGTAGGCGACAGAAGGATCCTCATCCCGGTATTTGATGAATTCATGGTTGCCCAGCACGGTCAGCAGCTGTGTTTCCGGGCGGAGTTCGCGCGCGATGATGCTGTTGAAGAGCTGATATTCCGCTTCGTCGCCGGTGGTGGCGAAATCGCCCGCCACGATCAGCGCGTCGAGCGCAGAATAGCGCTCGCCTGCGGCGTAGGCGTAGCTGTCCTGCAGCAGCACGGCCAGCCGCTGCGCTGCGGGCTGGTCGGGGTCGCCGTTCAGATGCACGTCGCTCGTCACGGCAAACCGCAGCACCGGCGTGAAATCGTCGGGCGTCTGCGGCAGCGCGCGCGGGCGCGCGGACACGCCGGAGGTGAGCGCAAAGACCGCGGCGAACACCGCCGTGATCAGCCGAAACAGGATTTGATGAAACAGATTGGTCGCCATAAAAGCGCCTCCTTTGCAGCGCGGAACACGGGTCGTTTCTTACGGGAGCGGCTCAGGGATCCAGCCGGAGGATCTCCTCATAGATCCGGCGGCAGTTGTTTTTGTCATGCAGCGGGAAAAAGGCCGCGCAGCGCTGCTTGAATTTTTCGTTTTCCGCAAATCCGTTCCTGATATAATCAATCAGGATGCCGCACAGCGCGTCTTCGGAATCCGTGACTTCCCCGAAGCCCATGGTTTCAAAATCAAAATAGCCCTTTCTGTACTGCTGCGTGAAAAACGCGTCGGGATCGAACTGATAGTAAACGCAGGGCTTTTTCATATAGGCAAAATCAAAGTGCACGCTGGAGTAATCCGTGACCAGCAGCGCGGATTCTTTGAGAAGCGGCTGCACGTCGTAATGCAGAGCGTCCGCGATCGTCACGTTTTTGCCGGCGGAGGAGAACAGGCCCAGGAATTTCTGCAGCTCATAATGCGGATAAAACAGGATGTCGACGCCCGCCTGCTCCGCGGCGTCCAGCAAGGTCCGGTTGTTCAGCAGACTGTTCCAGCGGCGGATAAATTCCGTGTCCGCAATGGACTTGCCGCTGTAGGCCATGCGCGCGAGCGATTTCCTCCAGGTGGGCATGATCAGGATCTGCTTTTTTGTCTGCAGGTCGTGCAGATGATCGTATCTTGCAAACCCCGTGTATCTGACCACGCCCTTCCGGTAGCCGTAATGGGCGCGGATAAACTCGTATTCCGGCTTTGCGCCGCAGATGAAAAGATCCGCCTTGCCCTTTTTGCGTACAGCTGCCGGATGTCGGACTGCGTGACGCCGTGCTGCAGGAAAACCGTTTTGCCCGGCAGGCGGAGCCGGTTGATCATGCGCGAATAAAACCCTCTGTGGGGCGAGAAGCCCATGATATGCGTGCTGATCTTGACCTTTGCGGCAATGAACAGCAGATAATGCTTCAGCGATCTGTAGTCGACGACGTTTCCGTAGGGCTCCACGTGTTTCCTGTCCGGGGATTTTTTGGAAATGATATAATAGACCTCGCGCGAAGGATCCGTTTCCCGGATGTATCTGAACAGATGGAACCCGTTGTCTCTTGCGTCCATGCCGCGCTCCGCGATGATCCAGATGTCGCGCTTGCGATAGATCGCTGCCAGCGGATACAGAAGATAGTATTTCAGCAACTCATCGACGATGACAAGTTTCCGATGAATGCTGTTTGAAATCCGTTTGAAAATCATTTCGGTTCTCCATGACAAACAGTTGCGATTAAAGCAGGGACCGGATGGCGCGGAAGGTCTGTTCACAGTGGTCGCCGCGCTTTTCGGCGAAGCAGATTTTCGATCTTTCTTTGTATTCGGGCAGCATCTGCATCTGATTGCGCGCCTCTGCCTCGACGAAATCCAGCACCGGGGCCGTGTCCGCCGTGTCAATCACCGGCCCGAACCCGTCGCGCCGGTAGTCGAACTGCCCGCGCCCGTACTGTGTGGAGAAGAACGCCTCCTCATCAAACTGCCAGTAGAGCAGGGGCTTCTCCATATACGCAAAATCAAACTGCACGCTGGAATAATCGGTGATCAGAAGCTGCGACTCCTTCAGAAGGCCCTGAATGTCCGCGTCGTGGATCGTCCGGATCTCGACCCGGTCGCTGCCCGCGCGGAAAAGCGAAGACCTGTGCTGCAGCGCAAAATGAAGATAGAGGACGGCTTTCAGATCGTATGTTTCCAGGATCGACAGCAAGCGCGCGTCGGAGAGCAGGCCGTTGATGCAGCGATAGTAATCCGTCTGCAAAAACGCTTCTGCGTCGAGGTCTTTCAGCGTCTTTCGCCAGGTGGGCATGATGAGCACCTGCCGCTTGATCTCATGCGGGGAAAACAGCTGATCAAACCGGCACATGCCGATCAGCTGCGCGACGCCGGCGGGATGCCCGAAGTCCCGGCAGACCATTTCATATTCCGGCACGGTGCTGCACACGAGCAGATCGAGCCGGGCGCGGGGGAAGCGAAGCTCCGCGGGCAGATTGCCGGTCACGCCGTGCTGGAGCATGACCTTTTTTCCTTTGACAAGCGAAAGATACCTGTCGAGGATGGCAAAACGGTAGCGGTCCGGCGCGAACCCCATGATGTGGGTGCTGATCTTGACGCCGGCGGCGGCAAACGCCAGGTTGTGCTCAAAGGACCCCGGCTGAATGGTTTTTCCGATCGCGCGGACCTTTTCATAATCCGGGCTTTCGCGGTCAATGACGAAGGCGCAGGGGATCTCGGGGTGCGCGGTGCGCAGATGCCGGAAAAGCAGCCAGGCGTTGTCGCGCGCGTCGAGCGTGCGTTCCGAAAACAGCCAGAGATCCCGGTATTTTTTCGTGAACCTGCTGAGCACGAAGAAAAATCCGTACTGCACGAGCAGCCACAGATAATGCATGCAATTGATCGTTTTTTTCACCATGTCAGATCTGTCCATTCCGAGTGTTGTCCGCGCACGGCGGGCGGCCGGGCGCTCAGGATTCAAGACGCAGGATCTCCTGATAGATCCGGCTGCAGTTGTTTCTGTCATGCAAAGGGAAGAACGCCGTGCTTCTTTGCCTGTACGGTTCCTTTGCGGAAAAACCGTTTTCGATATAGTCAATGACGAAATCGACCAGGGCGGCTTCATCGTCGGTCACTTCGCCGAAGCCCATGGTCTTGTGGTCGAAATAGCCGGGCGCATAATGCAGGGAGAAGAATTCTTCCGCGTCGAACTGATAATAGACCACCGGCTTTTTCATATAGCCGAAATCAAAATGCACGCTGGAATAATCGGTAATCAGCAGCGCGGATTCCTTCAGCAGCGTCTGAACGTCGTAGTGCGCGAAATCCGCGAGGATCACGCGGGGGTCGGTCGAAACGAACAGACCCGGATTCCGCTGCAGCTCGACGTGCGGGTAAAAGAGGATCGTGACGCCCGCGCGTTTCGCCGCGTTCAGCAGCTTTTCATTCTTCAGCAGGGAATTCCAGCGTTTGACAAAGGCGCTGTCGGCAAGGGCTTCGCCGCGGGCGCGGCGCGCGTGCAGGGTCTTTCGCCAGGTCGGCATGATCAGGATCTGCTTTTTCGTTTCGAAATCGTGCAGCTGATCGTATCTTGCAAGGCCGGTGTAGCGCACCTCGTTGTTTCGGTAGCCGAACGTCGCTTTGACGTATTCATATTCCGGCGCTGCGCCGCAGATAAAAAGATCCAGGCGGGTTTTGTCTGCGTGCAGCTGCTTCAGATCACACTGTATGACCCCGTGCTGCAGAAAAACCGTTTTTCCCGGCAAGCGGATCCAATCCCGCTTGCGCGTGTAAAAGCTTCTGTCGGGCGAAGTGCCCATGAAATGGGAGCTGATGCGCACTTTTGCCGCGATGAAAAACAGGTAGTGCTTCAGCGAGCCGTAGTTGATGATGTTCCCGTAAGGCGCCACGTTTTTTCTGTCTGCGGAATCCTTGGAAATGATATAATAAACCGCGCCGGAAGGATCGTTTTCACGCAGATATCTGAACATATGAAAGCCGTTGTCCCTGGCGTCTGTGCCGCGCTCGGAGACAATCCAGATATCGCGGTTCCGGTAAAGAGCGGCGAACGGATAAAGCAAATAATACTTCAGAAACTCCATGCAGTCCGCGCACGTTTTCACGAGGAATCCGATCCGCCAACGGACGCCGTTTATTATCCTGTTGATCGTCATGGCGCATTCCTCCGGTGCGGCGGCGCGGCGCAAAGCGAACCGAGGCTCGCCGCCAAGGCTTCTTTTGCGGCGTGGATCAAACGGACCGGCGGCTGTTCAGCCTGCGGTCCACCTTGCGAAAAAAGGCGAAAGCGCGCGCGCTTTTCTGAGAAAGATCCAGCGCGGCGAACCACCGGCGCCGCAGCAGCCGGATCAGAACGACCCAGGCCGGCCGGTCGCGCCGGGTGAGATCGAACGCCTCCACGGCACGCCGGAACGGCGCGGTATCTACAAAAGCATACAGCTCTTTTTTGCGCTGCCGCCGCGGCTTTTTGTTGTCCGGGTGGCAGAAATTCAGCCGCACGGCGTCCAGCACGAAGGAGATGATCCGGTTGTCGGCATACAGGGCCTCGACCTGCGGATCCCCGGGGAACAGGCGCTGCAGGCACGCGCGCTGCGCCGCGATCAGCGGCCGGATAAGGCTTTCATAGTCGGGGCTGAAGCGCTTTGTGATGCCCTGCGGGTTGTTTCTGTAGTAATACATGACGTAGGGGAGATAGGCGATCTTTTCCGCGCGGAAATAGGCTTCGCCGTTGAAGACGCTGTCCTGCGCCTTTTTGACCTCCGGCGGAAACCGCAGCGCGTGGCGTTCGAGGAACGATTTCCGGTAGAGCGCGCCCCACGCGGCGTGATAAAACGCGTGCTTGCCAAGACCGTATGCCGCGGGGTCGAACGGCGCCAGGCACAGGATGGATAAGCTGAGCGCCCGTCCGGCGTCCGCCGGCAGCGGGATCGGCGCGTCGACCGCGCAAGCCGGATCCGCGCCCTTGTCGTCGAGAAATTTCAGCCGGTCGTGCAGAAGGATTTCGCAGTCGCAGCCGGAAAAGGTCAACGCGGTTTCGACGAAATGATCCGAGAGCAGGTCGTCGCCGTCCGCAAAAAAGATCCATTCCCCCCGCGCTTCGTCAATCGTGCGGTTCCGCACGCTGCTCAGCCCGCGGTTTTCGCCCATCGGGATATATCTGACGCGGCTGCTGCGCGCGGCGTATGCCCGGCAGAGCGCGCCGCAGGCGTCGGCGGAGCCGTCGTCAATCAGCAGCAGCTCCGTCTCATCGGTCAGCTGCCGGAGAATCCCCTCGACATGCGCGCGGAGCAGCCGCGGATCCACATTATATACGGCGGAGCCGATTGTCAGCTTGACAGACATACGAGCACCCCCACAGGCGGTCCGATCGATTCGGGAAAAACATCCGACAAAAAACAAAGAAGATCGCACCACGATCCCCTGTTGACTGTAATTGGGAGAATGATTGCTGCACAGCGCTCGGGCGCGGGGTGCGCCGAACGGGAGGTCGCGGATACTGTGATTCTACTTTATTATACATATTTTATCAAAAAATGCAAGGCGTTCCCGCGTTTTTCGCGGGCGGGGGAGCGTCTGTGAATCGACGCTGTTGGCGGCGCCGCAGTTGCCCGCGCTTCCGGCGAAAAGCCCCGCGCGATTAGTGCTCGCTAACTCTTTTGTGTATTATACTCTTTATATCGGCAAAAATCAATTGCTTCAGACAAAAAAGATGCCGTTTTCGGTTCGACTTCAGCCGCGCCTTGCGACCGGATGCAAAAAGAAATTCCTATTTATAGATTTCCAATTGACATTTTACCGGAAATATTCTAATATTTTCTTGCAATCAAAAATATACACCCCGCGCATTGCCGGAAACAAAACGCGGGGATCCGATTGACAGGTGATTGTTATGAGCACGAACGAACCGGCGGTGAAAACCGAAAAAAAACAGATGGGGAACCTGGATGTGCTGCGGTTTCTGTCGGCGCTTGCCGTGGTGTGCATTCATGTGGTTTCGGCGCCTGTGCATGCCTATGAGGGCGCGCTGCGCGCGGATCTGACGCACACGCTGGAAACCATTCATTATCTGATGGACTGGTCCGTCCCCGTCTTTTTCATCCTGACAGGGTATTTCTGCGGAAAGCACGCGACCTATACCTACGCGTTTGCATGGAAGAAGGCCAGGAAGTTTATCATCGTCCTGTTTACGGTCGGGCTGTTTTACGGATTGCTCGAATGTGTGTTTGCGTCAAACCACCTCGGGCTTCAGGAGATCAGGACCGCCTTCCTGAATGTGCTCAACCGCAACCTGTGGGATCACATGTGGTTTGTCTATGACATCATCGGCATCTATCTGGTGCTGCCGCTTCTGTTTGCGTTTTTCACGAAAGCGCGCGCGCCGCGCGAGCAGGGGATCCTGGTTTTCCTCCTGTTTCTGCTGAATATTCTTCTGCCGTGGATCGGGGAACACACGGCGGTGAAGATCAACATCAATTTCCCGCTGGGCGCCTATCTGTTCTACGTCTGCTTCGGCTTGCTGTTTTCCACATGCTCGCTTGAACGCATCAGCCGCCGCGCGCGCATCGGCGTTTCCGCGGTGCTGATTCTCGCCGGCATCCTCGCGCCGTTGCTCGGGGCCGCGCCGCAGAGCTACACCGACCTGTTTGTCTGCTTCCTGGCGTCGGGCCTGTTTGTCCTGTTCCTGGAGCTGCCCATTCCCGCGACCAAAGGCATGACAGAGCTTGCGGTCTGCACCTGGGGCGTTTACCTGATCCATCCGTTTTTTATCAATCTGGCCATCAAGTTTTTCAAGATCGATCTGCTGAGCGGCATGGTGTTCGGAAAGCTGCTGGGGTTCTATCTCGCCGTCGCAGCCATCTCCTTCCTCGCAACGTTTGTGCTCAGACGGATTCCCGTGATCAAAGCGCTGTTCTGATCCGCGCAAAACAGACTGAAACGACAACCGCCGACGGCATGTCGTCAACAAGAAGCTTCCCTATCATTGAAACGCGGATCGAGGGCAAGACGCTCAATGATTACGTGTTCCCGGTCGGCGAAGGCGCTGATCATTTTCAGTGAAGTCGCGTACTCGTATTTTGCAGAAGGGGAGATGGAGCCCTGAGAGGCGCCGGCTTCCCGCCCGGCCGCATTGCCGGACGTAAATAATCCATAAAAACAAAGCCGGAGGCGGCGCATGCACGCGTTGCCTCCGGCGTCGTTTGTATTCTGTTGTTTATTTCGGCTGAACGGCGGTGTATTCCATCACGTTCAGAACCGTTTCGCCGTCGATCTGCGCGGCGCAGGGGCGGTCGAAGCGCACCCGGATCTCATTGCCGGTGAAGATGCTGACCATATCGGTCTTTGACGTGTGCTCGCCCTTGAAGATGGACGGGAAGGTCATGAGCGCCTTGAGCTTCGAGCGGGAGTGATAGACCACCGCGGTCACCTTGCCGGAAAAACGATCCTGATCCGGCGCCATCTGCATGCCGCCGCCGTAAAACTTGCCCTTCATCGTCGGCGCGATCCACACGTTTTCAAAAAGGTGCTTCACGCCGTCGACCGTGACCTCCGCGCGGCAGGGCTTGAAGTGGAACAACAGACCCTTGATGGCGATGCCGGTGTAATCGATCTTCTCCTGCGGGTTTTTTTCTTTGATCTGATCCGCGACCTCGCAGCAGTAGCCGTCGATGCCGAAGCCCATGTTGTTGATGAAGAGCTTTTCCATGCCGTTCACATACACGGTGGGCAGATTGGTAAGATAGGGGTTGAGCAGGACCTCTTCGCCCGGCTTTTTGCCGATGTCGTTGAGGAAGTCGTTGCCGGTTCCGCTTCCGAGCAGGTAAATGTTGTTCTTGATCTCGACGCCTTTGACCGCGTTGACAAAGTAGTTGACCGTGCCGTCGCCGCCAACAAGGACGACCTCATCCTCAGGCGCGAGCTTTGCCAGATACGCCGGATAATCCATGCCGACCGCATCCACCAGCTCCGTGCCCGGGGCGACCGCCGGCCGGATGCCGTTGTTTGCCAGGGAATTGTAAAGATAGTATTTCATGTCAAAACAACCTCCGTTATTATAATAAGCCCAGCACGATCAGGAATTCCCCGATCGAGTAGGTGAGCATCACAAGGAAATGGGTCTGCAGACGGCCGTCCTTCTTGAAGCGCACGAAGAACAGCGACGTGTCGGAAACGAAGAACAGGGCCGCGCCGATCGCCGTGGTGACGGTGGCGGGCGTGGGGTTGCTGATGCAGCGGAAAATGGCGAAGCAGTTCATCGCGCCGTTGATCAGCAGATAGAGAAACATCGGATAGAACAGCGCCTTCGGCAGATGCGGCTTGAGCTTTGAGAATATGAATGTGACGGCGGCCGCGAAAAACACGCCCAGCAGCACGATCACCGCAATGGGGATTGAAGAAAAGACGATGTCCTTGCAGTAGCCGACGATGAAGAACGCGTGGCTGATCATGAAGGCGATGCCGCCGGCGGTAAACCACTGGTTGCCCTTGGGGATCAGCAGCACGTCGCCGAGCCAGCTGAAGGCCAGGGCAAGCAGGATCGCCCAGTGCGGCGGGTTGGCCGACAGCGCATAGAAGCCGAACAAAGACAGCAGAATAAACGGCTTGGTCACGTTCCGCAGCTTGGCGTTTTTCTTCAGGGACGCGTAGAGATGAATGGCGGTCGAAACAACAAAGGCGGCCAAAAATACGTAATTCATCAGATTCCTCCGTTCCTTGTCAGATTTTTCACAATTCAATTATAGGACAAGCGCGGAATAATTGCAAGAGGTTGTTGCATTATTTCGGCCGGAAGGACAAACATTTCCGAAAAACCGCCGCGCGGGACGGACGCGGAACGCGGCGACCGGATCCCGAACACGCTGCCCGGCGAAAAGAAATACCGCGCGCTTCCCGTTCATACGGGCGACCGGCCGGCAATTCGCGGTTGAACCGGCGGGAAATCCATGCTATAATGAGTTCTGCAAAACAGGATGCCCGCAGTCGTTCTCCCGCGGCGCCGCTCCGCAAGAGGATGCGCAGGGAGCGGACGATGCGGCTGAAAAAACGCGTTCCATCGGAATGCGGAACAGGAGAATTCAGAAAATGCATGATCAGACCCCGGGACTGAACCCGTTTCTTCCTTTCGGCACCTATATCCCGGATGGCGAGCCGAAGGTGTTCGGCGACCGGATTTATCTGTACGGCTCCTATGACCGGTTCGGGCAAGGCTACTGCAGCAAGGAATACCACGCGGTATCCGCGCCGCTTGCGGACCTGACGGACTGGACGGATCACGGCGTCAGCTTTTCAACAAAGGCCGTGCCGTGGTCGGACGCCGATCTGTACGCGCCGGACGCGCTGTACCGCAACGGGAAATATTATCTGTTTTTCTGCCTGTCGGACGGCACCGAGGGCGTGGCCGAAAGCGCGTCTCCCGAGGGGCCGTTCACGAACGCGCGGCAGATCACGCTGAACGGAAAGCCGATCACGGGGATTGATCCCTCCGTGCTGGAGGACGGCGGCCGCGTCTACTATACGTGGGGGCAGTTTCATCTGAATATGGGCGAGCTGTGCGACGATCTGTGCAGCATCCGGCCCGAAAGCGTGCACACGGACGTGCTGTCCAACGCCCCCGGGCGGGAGGGCTTTCACGAAGGCTCTTCGCTGCGGAAGCTCGGCGATCGATACTGTCTGATCTACGCCTCGGAATACGCGCAGGCGGATCCGCATAACGGCGCCAGGCCGACAAAACTGGATTATGCCGTCAGCGACGCCGTTTACGGTCCGTATGAGCGCCGCGGCACGGTGATCGACAACGAGGGCTGCGATCCCGCCTCATGGAACAACCACGGTTCCGTGATCAGCGCGGGGGGCGCGTGGTACGTTTTTTATCACGCCTCTTCAAACAACAGCGCCTTCTCCCGCCGCGCGCGGGCGGAGCGGCTGTCGGTGGACGTGGCCGCCGGCTTCATCGGGCAGGCGATCCCGACCACCAACGGTTTCCTGCAGACGCTGCGGCCGGAGCAGATCACGTCGCCCGTGCATGCCTGCCGGTTTTTCGGCGGCGCCTATGTGACCGAAACGCCGGACGGCGGCTTCCCCTGTGTGGGGCTGCGCAGCGGCGCGGGCTTTTCGTTCAGCCCGGCTTTATTCGACGGGGAGGCGTATTCGCTTGCGCTGCGATACCGGGCCACGGAGCAGTTCCGCGTAAAGATCCTGCTGGACGCCGTTTGCGTGGCGGATGAAAGCATACCCGGCAGCGGGGAGCAGAGCGAATTCACGGTCCGCTTGCAGCCCGCATCCGGCACGGCCGCACTGCGGCTGGAGATTGCCGACGACGGCGCAGGAACCTGCGCGATCTACGCGATGAAGCTTTCCCGCGCCAACTGAATGCGTCAAAGCCGCATCGACATCCATCCGGGATGCCGCTGCGGCTTTGCTGTTTCGGGAACGATTCCGGTTTCCGCGGAACCGTTTCAATAAAAATGCCATGCGGTTACCGTGCTTCCTTCAGCACAAACGCTTTTCCGGCGGGCACATGAAGCCAGAGCCTGCCGTCCCTGATTTCCGCGCTGCCGCAGGGGACGTTTCCCGCCGGCGTGACGGCAAACAGATCCGCTTCGGCGAACGCGGCGTCGGGAATTTCCCATTCGCCGTCTTTCCCGTGTTCGGAATAGGCGATCAGCGTTTTGCCCGCGGCGTCCAGCGGCAGGAGCACGTCGCCGCCGTCCTTGAGCACCGCGCCGTTTTTCGTGATGCGCCCGTCTGCTCCGCTGCTGACGACGCCGTCGGAGAACTCGGCCGTGTATGCGCCGTCCGCCTGTGAAAGCTTCAGCCGCCGCAGCCGGTTGAGATAGAAATACGGCATCTGCAGCAGGCAGAACTGCCGGAGGAATTCCGGCGCCCAGGCCTTCGGGTCGATGCCGCGGTCCCGCCAGATGTCCTCGCCGTGCATCGCGCCGTAAAACACGGCCAGAAGCGCGGGATCAGTCAGGTGGCCGCTGTATTCCGCGGGCGGGATGCGCATGCAGTCGCCGGCGGTCATGCCGCTCGTCCACCAGGAGGCCGGAATCCTGCCAAGCGAACGGATCGGCGCGTCTTCAAACGTGCCGACAGGGAGGGGATCCACCGCGGTTTCATAGAACCGGCGGATCGGATGCTCCGGCGAATCCGCGCGCCATTCCAGCTCGCGGTAGGTGTATTCCGTGGTTACGTCGATGCCCATGGACTGCATCTCATCCAGCATCTTGTTGCGCGCCGCGTCTTCATCGTCCACACTGGTATAGGGGTTCAGGCTCTGCGCGATGCAGAAGTTATCCAGATGCACGGTGCCCGCCTCGCGCACGGGCGTCACTTCGCAGAAGCGGTCCCAGTTCTTGCGGAACAGGCCGCTTTCATAATAGCCCTTGTAGGAAACTTTATAGGCGTCTCTGCCGTTGAATCGTTCAATGACGGCGGGCCGGCCCTGCGCGTCCTTCACGACCGCGTTGCCGCGGACAAGCGCGGGAAAGCAGGGCGTGTCGCTGTAGGCGTCCGCCAGATTGCCGTAGAAGCTGACGACCGTATGATACCGCTTCGCTTCTTCAAAGAGCCACCAGAGGCTGTCGCGCGCGGTCTTGTCCTCGGGGCGCTTGAGCGCTTCGTTCACGATCTCCATTTCGGGATAGCAGTCGTCATGCCCGAGTCCCTGCCAGCCGACAAGATAAACGATCTTTTGGATTCCCTGCGTCATCGCGTCGACGGCCTTGATGATCTCCAGTGCCTGCGCGAAGGTGATGAACACCCGCGAGCGGTGATGCGGGAAATCCGGCTCGGCGAGATACATTTTCATCCACAGCGTCTGCGCGTAGTCATAGTTCCACTTGACGGATTTCATTTAGAACCACCTCGTCTGATTTCGGAATTGCCGAACCGGCGGCGCAAACAGCGGTCCGCGCTCAGAGGCAAAGCGGCGCAACCTCAAACGTGATCCGCCCGGCTTCCGGCAACACCCGGATCGTACCGTCCGTCTGCGCAAATCTGCCGCTTGCGAGCCGGACGGAATACGAATAGTCGCTGTCAAGTCTGCCTCTGAATTTCATAAAGAGCGTCTTCTCTTCCACTTCAGAATAGGGGACTTTGCATGCGGGGCTGTAAACAAAGGCGAGATAGGATTCCGGATCGGCGAGTGTGATCTCGATCCGGTTTTCATACATTTCAAAGCGCACCGTGCCCGGCAGTTCGGCGGCGGCGGACTGCCTGCGCTCCTGTGTTTCGGTGAGAAATGCTTCCTTGCCGGTGACGACTTCGCCGTCTTTGCAGACGTAGACGCCCGCGCGGATTTCGTCCTTGCTGAAGCGGAAGCCGTCCATCACAGGCAGATTGAAGATCGCGTAATCCCGCAGATCTTCCGCTTTTTCCAGGCATTTTTCCTTGAAATTGCCGTCGAAAAGCTGGAAATCCCGGATCCACGCCCGGCCGTCCTGATAAAGAATATTCATCCGGTAGTTTTTGCAGCTGTACCAGACGGTCCGATAGCCGTCCTTTTCATAGTCGGAATCCACGCAGATCGCGGCGGGCGGCGTTTCGCGGAAGGTTTCCGCAAACCACATTCCCGTTTCGCCGAGCGTCATCAGCTCCACGCGGCCGTCCTTGATCGCGCGGTCAAGGATTTCAAACTGCATCGGCAGGCCGTTTTTGATGCTTTTCCAGCCGAAGGAATTCTCCTGCCCGAGCTGCGCGTAGGCGTGCGAAAGGCATTTGCCGTTGAAGCTTTCGCGGAAATACCACTCCACAAACTTCCGGCTGCCGCCGCCCTCGGTATATACGGGCTCCATGGTGGAGACCTGCTGGCAGACTTCGGGGTCGCCGAGGCCCCAGTCATATTGTCGGAGCGGGTCGGGCCCGAGCATGCGGAACACGGGCGTTTTCATCTGCTCTTCCGGCCCGGAAGCGGGGCAGAGCATGTTGCCGAAGCAGGGGTAATAGCCGCCGTTATAGTAGCCGCCCCACATGGTGTTTGCGTCTGTGCCGTACTGATCGCGGCAGATGCAGGCGGCAACAACGGGATACCGCGTTTCGATATACCGATAAGAAACGGCGTCGATGGTCCAGCAGCCGAACACGGCGGGATACGCCCCGTAAATCTCGCGGAATTTCTCAAAGGCCGTGTCGATCAGGCGTTTTCTTTCTTCGGGAAGATAGCCGTGCAGATAGTTGACATTGTTTTCCCAGTCCCACGGATACCGTCCTCTCCAGGGCAGGCCGGCATCCTGACAGTGCGGCTCCGTGATTTCAAGCCACAGGCCGTATTCGCAGCGATCCGCGTGGGCGCGCGCAAGGTCGATATACCGCGGCTCGATCAGCGCGTCATACTGAAACAGCACTGTGGAACGGAAACCGTAGTTGTCGCAGAGCTTCAGCTCCTCGCAAAGCGTCGGGAACAGATAGGAATCGTCATCCTCTCTGGGCTCGCAGTTCCGGACAAAATTGATGATGTTGATGATATTTCTCATATGCCACCGTTCTCCTCAGGTTTATTCACTTCCGGACCGAAATGCGTTTGAAACGCAAAGGCAGAAGATACAAGATGATTCTATCATAAATCAGAGGCCTTTTCAACCGCGTTTTTACGCAGGAGCGCGCCTGCAAAATACGATGCGATACGCGCATTTCCGGCTTGAAATTCATGATGGATCTGTTATATAATAATGTTACTCCTTTTACCTCTGATACGGCAGCCGTCAAAAACGGCAAGTTTTGACGCGCTGCGGAAGCAGAACAGTCCCGTCGCGGTTGTCCCGAACGCGGCGAGGAGATCTATTATTTTTATTCGGAAGGAAGCCTGATCGTGAAAAAGCTGTTTTCGGAGATCCCCTGCCTGACAGGCGAGCGCGTTGCGCTGCGCCGGGTGCCGCTGTCCGACGCGCAGCATCTGCGCGCGCTGACGGAAAATGCCGAGGTGTACCGGTATCTCCCGACCTTTCTGTTTGAACTGAAATATGAGGAGAAAGAAGACGTCGTCCGGCATTTGTATGACGAGTGCCTGCGCACGTCCCTGATCCTCGGCGTGTATCTGGAAAATGTGTTCTGCGGCCTGGCGGAAATCTACGGCTATCGCGCCCCGCTTCACAAAGCGAGCGTCGGGTACCGGCTGCTGCAGGAGTACTGGGGGCAGGGGATCGCGACGGAAACGCTCGGCCTGATGGTCCGCTATCTTTTGGAGGAAACGGACGTCGAGATCATCACGGCAAGCACGATGCTGGAGAATCAGGCGTCTGCGCGTGTGCTGAAAAAGAACGGCTTTCGCCACATCGCGCACGCCGTGCCGGAAAACTGGGGATTCGCCCTCCCGACGCTGACGGACAAATGGATCCGGACCGGCGCCGCAGACCGGACGCGGTATCGCTTTCAGACCTGATGGATTTCCAATCAAACACAAACAAAAAGCCGGACAGCTGATGACTGCCCGGCTTTTCTGTCGATCAGTGTCCCCCGGGCAATGCCGGAGGTTCAAAAAGCATCAACGATGAGGAAGAGAAAAACACCTTTTGGTTGAATGCGGCTGCCTTGTTCTGAAGAACAGCAGAATAATGATGTTTAATTATATGATAGGCAAGTATGCGCCGATGGCGCAAATGATGTTGCTTCCGCTGGTTGCAATGATGCGATGCGTTTCGCTTCATGTGCCGCAGGCACACATCATGCGCGCAGCGCACATCATTTGCGAAGCAAACATCATGTTCCGCATAGCGGAACACATCATTGAAAAAACCTCGTCGAAAGACGAGGCTTTTTCTGTGATGCGCGAGCGGATTGGCAACTATCTTGATTATACGAGAATGTTTAATTACATGAATAGTGAAGTATGCGCCTGCGGTGCAAATGAAGTTGTTCGCGTTGCTCACAATGATGTATTGCGGCTTCGCCGCAAAATGATGCGATGCGTTCCGCTTCATGTGCCGCAGGCACACATCATGCGCGCAGGACACATCATTTGCGAAGCAAACATCATGTTCCGCATAGCGGAACACATCATTGAAAAAACCTCGTCCGAAGACGAGGCTTTTTGTGGCTGTTCCCTACGAAAAAGATCCACTTGGTTTCTGGATTGATCTATGATTCTTGCTTATTTGCTGAAAAGTCCCTTGATGAGTTCAAACAGCTTTTTGAGAAGCTTGAACGGACGGGTAAAGAGTCCGCGATAATCGTTGTTCTGGTAAACACGATGAACGACATATCCGCCATCCTTGTATTCCAGATCGTAATACTGCATCTGGGTGGTGCCGTTGCCGTTGTCGATAAAGATCGTCATGCTTTTTGCGAGCTTGCCGGTGTAGTCAACGTTGAGGTCGTAGCCGTTAACCGTGTAGCTGGTTACGGGTATGCCGTTGATAAGAACCTTGCTTACACTTGTATTTCTTACAAGGTCAACATAGATGTTGTGATGCTCTTCAACGGGTGCAAGCGCGGCAAGAAACTGTCTTGCGATATAGTCGTGACCCGTCTGGCTGGGATGAGAGGACGTAAGTGAATCATTCATATAATCGCCGAGAAGCGCCATGTTGTTTTCCGTGGCGTATGTTTCACAGTTCTGAATATCAACATAAGTAACGCCGTACTCTTTTGCCCACCGCTCATACAGAATGTTCATCTGCTCAGTAATATTGGTCATGATATCGCCGAGAGGGAAAACGGTTTCGTCAAGAAGCGTTATATCGTCGATCAGGTTAAAGCTGCCGCAGATAAGGATCGTGGCATTGGGATTTAATTCTGTCACGGTCTTCAGAAGAAGTGGATACTGTGATTTCCAGTTGTTGAAGCCGTCTTTGATCAGGCTGATTGCCTTTGTGAGAATATCTCCGGCTTTGCTTGCGATGGAAGCATCAAGCTTTAAATCTGCAAGTAGCGTACCCTCGGAAAGAATACGGTAAGCGCGGTAGAAAATATCGCACATGCCCAGTTCTATCGTGATAAGCTCCGCATTCTTTGTAAGCTCAATGATGTCGCCGCACTTTCCGCAGTTGCCTTCCACATAGTGCTGCACTTCGCCCTCTGCTTCATAGCGGGGATCTTCATCGCGCGTTGAGGGAAGAGAAGCAGGCGTGCCGAAATAAGTAAGCATTGCGTGGTAGTATGGGTAGTCAAGCTCATAATCCGAATACCCGTCGTCAACGCCGTACAGGTCAAGAGCGACGGCAGTGGTCATACCGGGATAGCAGAACGGATAGAAGTTGGAATTCTGGTCTGTGATGCTGTGTGTGGGAATGTCGCAGCCGACTGCGTTTGCGATTTGTGTCACATAGGAGCCCTCGCAGTCGCGGTATTGGTAGTCGCCATGGTAATGCCCCAGATAGTAACCGTCGGAACCGCAGCCCATGCCGATACTGTCGCCGATGGCAAGATAACCGCCTTTGCCCTGCACCTTGAACGTAATGTTATCCTTTGTAGCGGCAAAAGAATTTAACGCAAGGCAGGAAAATGCCATCACAAGTGCGAGCGTCAATGCAAGCGCTTTTCTGGTTGCTTTTTTCATTGAGTTTGCCCTCCTGTTTTTAGTGCAATGTTATTATATCACATCGAATTGTTTTAAACAATATAAATATTTTGTCGCAATGAAAGATTATTATTAAATATAAAATGCAGAACAAAAGCCGGGACACAGGGATGGAACGCGAATGATACTGTTTTCTCAAAAAATCAAACGTTGGAATGAAGCGAAGCCGCCCACAGAAACAATCAGCTCCGAAAGAGCGTCTTCGTTCGTGCAGCGCCTTCAATCCTTTATTCGCCCCGCAAGGGTCGGCTTCATTGAAAAAACGACGTGTCGAAACACGTCGTTTTCTGTGCCGCGCGAACGGAATGGCAACTGTAATCAATAATGAAATCGCGCCGTTGCACGCGGCTTTAAGGCACTTTTTGTGAAGCATGCACCTGCGGCGCAAGTGATGTTTTTGACGCAAGCGTCAAAAATGATGTTGCTCCCTTTGGTCGCAGTGATGTAATGTGTTCCGCACACGTGCCGCAGGCACACATCACGCCCGAAGGGCACATCACTTGCGAAGCAAACATCACGTTCCGCGAGAGCGGAACACATCGTTGAAAAAACCTCGTCCGAAGACGAGGTTTTTTCATGGTGGGAGAGGGTGGATTCGAACCACCGAAGTCAGTGACAACAGATTTACAGTCTGCCCCCTTTGGCCGCTCGGGAACTCTCCCATATTCTATTTTAAGGGGTCGAAAGCCGCCATGGAGCTGGTGGACGGACTCGAACCCCCGACCTGCTGATTACAAATCAGCTGCTCTACCAACTGAGCTACACCAGCACGGAATGCTAAATAACTATATCATAAAACGCCGCTTGCGTCAAGCCCTTTTTTTAAAAATTTTCAGCGGGTTTCGGGCGGCCTTTCCGCGCGATTTTGATGGCGCGCGGAAACCCGCCGGGCCGGACTTGATTTTCTCCGGGCGGATATGCTATAATGAAAAAAATAACGACAGGAGGGTTTCGGAATGAAGTTTTATCAGTGCGCGCATTGCGGCAACATCGTTGCCTATATGGAGAATCACGGGGTGCCCGTGATGTGCTGCGGGCAGAAAATGCAGGAGATCGTGCCCGGCTCCGTGGACGCGTCCGTGGAGAAGCACGTGCCGGTCGCCGCGGTCGAGGGAGACAAGGTGACGGTCACGGTCGGCGCGGCGGCGCATCCGATGATCGAGGCGCACCACATTGCGTGGATCGTGCTGGAAACGGCGCAGGGCTTCCAGAAAAAGGATCTGGATCCCACCGGCGCGCCGACGGCCGTTTTCGCCCTCGCGGGGGACAAGCCGACGGCTGTGTATGCCTACTGCAACCTGCACGGGCTCTGGATGGCGGAGATCTGACGCGCAGCAAAAACGAAACGAACGACCCGGACGCAGCAATCTGGCTGTGCCCGGGTCGGATTGTTTGTTGCAGGATCAGATCAGAGCATCTTTTTGTTTCTGCCGAACCCACTTGTTGCGGCTTGTATTTTTCGCGCGGTTGTGATAAAATGAAGCGATCCGGATGCAAGGAGGGTGCTTTATGAACAATGTTATCGGCGCGGGCGTCAGGTCCGTGTTTCTGCGCGTCTGCGCTGCGGCGGTGGTCGCGGTCATGCTGCTGATTGCCGGCGTCGGCCCCGGCGGCACGGAATACGATCTCCGGCAGCCGGAGGCGTGCAGGCTGCACTTCACCGTGCTTTCGGACGTTCACATCGAAACCAACAACCTGCCGTGCTATCAGATCTTCGTCAAATCGCTGCAGGATGTGAAGCGGAACCGGAGCGGCAACGACGCCGTGCTGTTTCTCGGCGACAGCACCATGAACGGGCAGCTGCCGGAGAATCTGATCTTTCACGGCACGGTCGCGCGCATGCTGCGGGGCGAAACCGTGCTGCCGGTCATGGGCAATCACGACTGCGGCAACGGCGAGGGCGATTTTGATAAAATCCAGAACCGCTGGTTCAATTTCACCGCCGCCTTTTTCGGCAGACGCCTGGAGCATCCGTATTATTACGAGGTGATCAACGGCTTCTACTGCATCGTGCTGGGCATGGAGGCGCAGGCGGTTTATGAAATGCAGATGAGCGAAACGCAGCTTGCGTGGCTGGCAGACGTGCTCGCGCAGGCCGCCGCAAGCGGAAAACCCGCGTTTGTGTTTTCGCATTTTCCGATCTCCTGCATGACGGATGCAACCGGCGCGCATTCCGGCCGGCTGGCAGCGATGCTGGCGGAATACAACCGCACGCACGATCTGTTCTGCTTTGTGGGCCACTATCACACGCCGCTGTCGCTGCGCTCGTTCCGCACGAACAACGGCTTTCCGGAAATCGATGTGCCGCGGCTGACGGAGCTCGGCGGCGACGACGGCCATCAGCCCGTCCCCGACACGGGCGGCGGGTTTGTGGTGGAGGTCTATGAAAACGAGGTCGCGATCCGCGGCCGGGATTTCTACCGCAGCACATGGAAATATGAACCGGACGGAGAAACCGCGTGCGCGGCGACCTACGCGCTGAAATCCCCGATCGTTTCGGCGTGACGGGGCGCGGGCAACGGCGGCGGGCGGCAATTCAACAATAAAAAGGATGGGCTTCAGCAGGAGAATGAAATCCTGCCGAAGTCCATCTTTTTTGATGCGTATGATTCCGGATTGTCAGCCGTCGATCGACGGCGCCTGCGCGGGCTGCGCCGCTTCCGCCGCAATCGCGGGTGCGGCAGGCGCCTCCGTCTGCGCTTCGTCCGCTTGCGGCGCGGCGACGGGCTTGCCGCATTGCGCCAGCAGCGCGTTGAGATGCGCCGCCAGGTCGGCCGTATCCGCTGTGCGGATCAGATAATGCTGCTTTGCGTATTTATTCTTTTCCGTGCGGACTTCGCCGTCCGCTTCCACATGGATATTGACGGGCTTGGAGAGCTGGTAATAATCGCCGTCGCCCTCAAAGGCATACTGCACCGCCGTGAGCGCCCATGCCTGCTGCATGAACGGCGGCTGCTTGCGGCCGGTCGAGAGGCGGTAGGCGTCAAATACCGGATTCGTTTCGGCGTCCGCCGGGGGATCCAGATAGCCGGTCTGCACGTTTTTGCCGACCTCCGAGCCCACGCAGACGATGCGCTTTTTGAAGTGCGCAAGCACATAGGCCAGCGATTCGGGGTCGCATTGCGCGTGGAATTCCTTCCCCTTCGGGTAGGCGCCGGCCTGCAGCACGATGGAATGCACCTTCTTGTTGAAGAGCGCCTCATCCGCCTCCAGCAGGCGGCGGATAATATTCAGCGGCCCGGTCACAATGAAGGTGACGCCGTCCTCCTGCACGCGGCGCAGCTGCTTGAGATAGACGTCCTCCGCGTCTTCCGCGCCGACGGCGCTGTTTTCGTATTTGCAGTATTTTTTCGTCAGTTTCTGATTGTAGACGGAGCCGTCCTCAAGCAGGCTCTCGCCGGTGTACCACGCGAGCTGCGGCGCGCCGAGCCGGGCGTATTCGGCAATTGCGCGGATTGCGCCGTTCGCATAGGGATCGGAGGTGCTGTTGCCGATGCAGAGCAGGCGGTTGCCGTATTGCTCCGTCAGGACGCCCAGCAGCGCGAGCGCAGCGGCGCCGTCCGCCTCCTGGCCGAGCGCGGTGTCATAAATGACGCTGCGATCGCTTTCACACAGCGGCGTGTAGGCGGATTTGCCGAAATTCCGCTCCTTCTTTTTGGATTTGAGCGCGTAGCGCACGACCCAGACGACCAGCGCCAGCGCCACGAGCACGGCGGCGATCAGGGTGAGCAGCTGCCGCGGGATCAAATCATAAATCCGGTCGCCGAGCAGCGTGAACAGGATCACGCGCGGCAGGATGCCGGCAAGGGAAAGGCCGAGATAGGGCAGGAAGCGCATGCGCACCGCGCCGAGCAGCAGGCCGGTGATGTCGATCGGGAACACCGGGATCAGCCGCAGCAGGAAGATGGCGGAGAGCTTGCCGCGCTTCTGCAGCGCAAGGATTTTTTCGCCCCAGCGCACCTGCTCGAGCTTGTGGGTGACATACGGGCCGCCGAGCAGGATGCCGAGCAGATAAGTCGCGCAGACCTCCAGCAGGATGCCGGCGCTGTTGACCAGGATCGCGATGACCGGGCGGAACGCCATGCCGACGGCGATATAGACCACGGAAGCGGGCACGACGAAGGTGACGGCCTTGAGCAGATAAACGCCCCAGATGCTCAGAATGGCGATCCAGACGTTTTCCTTGGCGGCCACAAGCGCGGGAATATCGATATTGCGCAGCGTGTCGAACTTCCAGACAATCAGTCCGATGATGCCCGCGGCGATAATGATGCGCACGACCAGCCCGATCACGTGGGAGCCGCGCATGAATTTTTCCTTCACAGTTTTCCCTCATTCCTCGGGCGGCGTTGCGCGAAGTGCGGCGCGCCCTGCTTGTTTTCCTCCTTTACTATACGCTGATTTCAGGAGGAAAGCAAGAAATATCTCCTGTTTTTTTAAAAATATGTGGACAAGGGCGGCAGATTGTGCTATACTCTATCCGTATATCTCGATCCGGGAGGTGATTGCCGTGACCACAAAAGAACGTCTGCAGCGCGCAGCGGCGTCCGTGACGCTCGATGCGCTGTATGCCTATATCCGCAAAGCGCCGGCCGCGCGCCTGGTGCAGCTGATCAATCTGGCGCAGAAGCTCAGCGGCAGCACCTTCCCCGCGAAGAACTTCGACGCCTTCCGCAGCGCCATGCAGGATCCGGAAAGCGTCTGGCGCGATTATGCGGAGCGGATCGTGCGTGAGAGCGACCCGGCCTATATCAAAAAACTTTTTCTGGCCGTCGGCCTGGGCGCCGGCGTCAACGGCACGAAGGCCGTGCGCGCCAATCGCGAAAAATATCACTGCAATATCCCGTTCCTGCTGCTGATGGATCCCACGAGCGCGTGCAATATGCATTGCAAGGGCTGCTGGTCGGCGGAATACGGCCACCAGTCGAATCTTTCGCTCGATGAGATGCGCAGCATCGTCGATCAGGGCACGGCGCTGGGCACGCATGTCTATATGATGACCGGCGGCGAGCCGCTTGTGCGCAAGGACGATATTCTGACCCTTTGCGCCGAGCATCCGGACTGCGCCTTCCTGGCCTACACCAACGCCACGCTGATCGATCAGAGCTTCTGCTCCCGCATGAAGGCGGTGGGCAACCTGACGCTGGCGATCAGCATCGAGGGCACGCAGGAGAGCACGGACGACCGCCGCGGCGCGGGCGCTTACAGCCGCGCGATCAAGGCGATGGAGCTGCTGCAGCGCAACGGCATCTTCTACGGCGTTTCCGTCTGCTACACGAGCAGGAACATCCCCGACGTCACAGGCGACGCGTTCCTGCGTCTGCTTGTGGAGAAGGGCGCGCGGTTCGCGTTTTACTTCAACTATATGCCGGTCGGCGGCGGGGCGGTGCCAGAACTGATCCCGACGCCCGAGCAGCGGGTGTTCATGTATAAATGGCTGCGCAAGGTGCGCGACGGCAAGACCGGGCAGCCGCTCTTTGTGATGGATTTCCAGAATGACGGCGAATATGTCGGCGGCTGCATCGCGGCCGGGCGGAATTATTTCCACATCAACTCTTCGGGCGATATGGAGCCCTGCGTGTTCGTGCATTATTCCGACGCGAATATCCGCACGCATACGCTGCTGGAGGGGCTGAAGAATCCGCTGTTCCAGGCCTATTATCACAACCAGCCGTTCAACGACAACCATCTGCGGCCCTGCCCGATGCTGGAGAATCCGGAGATCCTGCGGGCGATCATTGCGCAGACCGGCGCGAAATCCACGGATCTGATCGAGCCGGAGAGCGCGGAAACGCTCTGCGCGCGCTGCGACGCCTTCGCGAAGGCCTGGCAGCCGGTGGCGGACGAGCTGTGGAACACCACAAAGCATCCGAATCCGAAAACGCAGTTTTACCGCGATACGCCGGAGGGGAAGGCAAACCGATCGGCGACGGCGGAAGACTGAGAAGCGAAAAACTGAACAGGGGGTGCTGAACGGAATCCGTTCGGCTGAGATAATACCCCGGAACCTGATCCCGGTAATGCGGGCGTAGGAAACAAGCGGCAAAAAACGCCCGACGGTCAGGAAATCTGCACGGTCGGGCGCATTTTTTACAGTATGATCTCCGCATAGCGGAAGGAAGGAGAACGAACAATGAAAAACAAAACAGGAATCGCCGTCAGCACCACGCAGGTGCTCGCCGAAAGCGCAGTCATGATCGCGCTGTCGATCGCGCTGTTCGCGGTGTCGGAGATGATCCCCTGGCCGTGGGCCTACGGCGGCGGCTTTACGATTTTCGGCCAGGTGCCGATCATCATCATCAGCTATCGCCACGGCCTGAAGGCAGGGATCCCCGCGGCGCTGGTGCTCGCGATTTTCGAGCTGATCATGGGGCTGAAGAATTTCTCTTATGTGACCGGCGTTGGCGCGATGCTGATGGTCGCGCTGTTTGATTATCTGATCGCATACGGCGTGCTGGGCATGGGCGGTATGCTGAAAAAGGCGTTCGAAAACAGAGACACCTTCGCCGCCCGGCAGGTGCCGGCGCTGGCGATCGGCAGCCTGATCGTCTGCCTGCTGCGCTTTACCTGCCATTTCATCAGCGGCGTCACGGTCTGGAGCGGATATGCGCCGAGCAGCGCGATCAAGGCCGTGATCCTTTATTCGCTGACGTATAACGGCGCTTATATGCTGATTGAGACCGTGATCACGGTCATCGGCGCGATCGCCGTGGGCAGCCTGCTCGATCTGGGCAAACGGCGGATTTCCAGATAACGGCGCGCCCGGTTCCGCTCAACGACGATCCGCAAAACCAACGCGATCAGCGCCGACAATGTATAGTGCAAAGAAAAAAAGAACCGGGTGGCTTCTCGCCCAAAGGTTTCAAGCTAAGCTCTACTAACTCTCCCAGTTCCAGTATTACTATAGCACATCTGCTTGATCTAGTCAATGATTATCACCCAGAATGAAAACAGCGTGCTGCAGAATGCGCAGTCATCCGGAAAGGACCGGATTGCATTCGGCAGCACGCCATTTTTCTGTTTTTTCTTCGTCAGGCCGCTCTGCCTGCGGTCAGCTTGCCGACCAGCCAGCAAAGCAGGAAGGCGGCCAGGTCGACCGCGACGATCGTGGAGCCGACCGGCGTGCCGGACATGACGGAGACCAGCAGACCCGTGACGGTGCAGACCACGGAGAAAACCGCGGCGCAGACCGTGACGGCCTTGAAGCTCTTGAACAGCCGCATCGCGGAGAGCGCGGGGAAGATCACCAGCGCCGAGATCAGGAGCGAGCCGACCAGGTTCATGGCAAGCACGATGATCACCGCGATCACAATCGCGATCAGCAGGTTGTAAAGGCCGGTGTGCGTGCCGGTCGCCTTGGCAAAGCTTTCGTCAAAGGTGATGGCGAAAATTTTGTGATAGAAGAAAATGAAGATGGCGACCACCAGCACGGAAAGCACGATGCTCAGCCAGACCTCCGACCTGGTCAGCGTCAGGATGGAGGTGGAGCCGAAGAGCGTGGTGCACACGTCGCCGGAGAGGTTGGAGGAGGTTGAGAACAGGTTCATCAGCAGATAGCCGATGGCCAGCGCGCCCACGGAGATCATCGCGATGGCGGCGTCGCCTTTGATTTTGGCGTTCTGCCCCGTGCGCAGCAGCAGGACGGCGCTCACGACCGTCACGGCGAGCACGAGCGGCATTTCATTTGTCAGGTTCATCACGGCCGCGATCGCAAGACCGCCGAAGGCGACGTGGCTCAGACCGTCGCCGATGAAGGAGAAGCGCTTGAGCACGAGCGTCACGCCCAGCAGGGAGGAGCACAGCGCGATCAGCACGCCGACGATCAGCGCATAGCGCACAAACGGATATTGCAGATACTCGAGCAGCGTCATTGCGCGTCGCCTCCCTTCAGAAAGCCGCGATAGCAGTCACTCTGCAGGTAATCGGCCTTCGTGCCGAAAAACACGGTGCTGCCGATATGCAGGATGTGGTCCGCATCCTCCAGCGCCGCGTGCAGATCGTGCGAGATCATGATGATGGTGATGCCGCGCGCGTGGAGCTTGCGGATCAGGGCATAGAGTTCCTGCGTGACCCGGGGATCCAGTCCGGCCACGGGCTCGTCCAGCAGCAGGAGCTTGCGGGTGGCGCAGAGTGCGCGCGCGAGCAGCACCCGCTGCTGCTGCCCGCCGGAAAGCTCCCGGTAGCAGCGCTTCGTCAGCGGCGTGATGCTGAGCGTTTCCATCGCCTCGGCGGCGCGCGCTTTTTCCTCTTTCGTATAGAACGGCCGCATGCCGCAGCCGCCCTGGCAGCCGGAGAGCACGATTTCCCAGACGGAGGCGGGAAAATCACGCTGCACCACCGTCTGCTGCGGCAGATAGCCGATCTCATTGTGCGCCAGACCGTCGCCCGTGCGGATCTCGCCGCTGAGCGGGGGCTGCAGGCCGAGGAGCGTGCGCATGAGCGTGCTCTTGCCCGAGCCGTTTTCGCCGAGGATGCAAAGATACTCGCCGGCGTTCACTTCAAAATTCAGATGCTCCAGGATCGCGCCGCCGTCATAGCCGAGCGCGAGATCCCGGCAAATCAGTTGTGCCATGATCAGACCTCCGATGCAGGTTGTTGTGCGGCCGCGTTCGATTGCGCTGCGCAGTCGGCGCACAGGCCGTAGAAGACGGTGCGCCGCGGATCGAGCACAAAGGCGTGGTGCGTGCGCAGGTGCTCGCCGATTTCGCGCACCTCTTCGCAATGCAGATGGATCAGCCGGCCGCATTGCTCGCATTTGCAGTGATAGCAGACCGCGGCCCCGTGATCCTGCGCGGGCACATATTCGAAGCAGGCGGGGCTGCCCGGGTCAAGGGTGTATTTGTTGACGACGCCGTCGTCCACCATGCGCTCCAGCCGGCGGTAGACCGTCGCTGTGCTGATCGCCTCGCCGCAGGCCGCAAAGTGGCTGCAGATGTCGCTGACCGTCACATGCTTGCCCGGCACGGTGCGCAGATAGTCCAGCAGCGCCGTGTTCTGCTTGGTTTTATAGTTCGATTTTTCCATATTGCACCTCCAATTTGAAAAGCGTTATCAATTTTAGCGCAGAAGGCGCCGTTTGTCAAGTAATTTGAGAATGATTTTCAGTTTTGACGCAAAAAAAGAAAAGCTGCACGGAGCGTGCAGCTTGAAAACGTATGCATTTATTGATCCTGAAAGACGCGTCTGACCGCGAGCAGCTCCCCGCCGTCCGATTCGCCCAGACCGAGAAACGCGCCGTCGGGGTCGTAAACGCGATAAAGGCCGGCGCCCTGCAGCCCGTGCAGGCGGGCGGTGAACAGCGCGCCGCCGTTGCGAAAGCGCACGGCCTGTGCCGGCGTGACGGTCAGCGCGGGGTAAGCGGCCAGCGCCCGGTCGAGCGGCAGCAGCAGCGATCCCGCCGTGCCCTGCGCCGCGGCCGCCGCCAGCCGGTCGAGCGTGACGGCCTGCGTTTCCGGGAAGCCGTTGGCACGGGTCCGCCGCAGCGCCGTGAGCACCGCGCCGCAGCCGAGCTGTTCGCCCAGATCGCCGATCAGCGTGCGGATATAAGTGCCGGCGGAGCATTCCACCGCGATCGTATAGGTGTTCGCCGCTTCGTCGGCGTCCGTCAGCGTGAGCGTCTGCACGGTCACTTTGCGCGACGGGCGCTCGATCTCCACGCCCTGTCTGGCAAGCTGATAGAGCCGCTGCCCGCCCACGGAAACGGCGGAATACATCGGCGGAATCTGCGTGATCTCGCCGCGAAAGGCCGCGAGCGCCGCTTCAACGTCCGCCCGGGTCGCCGTGACCGGACGGGTTTCCAGCACGGCGCCGGTGGCGTCGAGCGTATCGGTGATCCGGCCGAGCTGAAAGACGGCGGTGTAGGCTTTGTCATGATCCGGCAGCAGGGCGGCAAAGCGCGTCGCGCCGCCGAGGAGCACCGTCATCACGCCGGTGGCCATCGGATCCAGCGTGCCGGTGTGGCCGCATTTCTTTTCCCCGCAGAGCCGCCGCGTTTTTGCCACGGCGTCAAAGGAGGTGAAGCCGGCAGGCTTGTCCAGAATCAGGACGCCCGTCATCGAACGGAGAATTTGAACACCGTGCAGGTGGCGTAGGGCTGCCCGGGCTCCACCACGCAGGACGGGAAGTCCGGCATATTCGGCGTGTTGGGGTAGCACTGGGTTTCCAGGCAGACGCCCGCGTGCTGCACGATCGGCGCGCCGCCCTTGCCGGGGCGGGTGCCGTCGAGGAAGTTGCCGGTATAGATCTGGATGCCGGGCAGGTCGGTGAAGACCTGCAGCAGCCGGCCGCTGGCCGGGTCATACAGCTCGGCCGCCGGGCCGTCGCCGGCATTCAGGCAGAAATTATGGTCATAACCGCGGCACTGCACCAGCTGCGGATCCGGCGCGCCGATTTCCAGGCCGATCGGCTTGGCCGCGCGGAAATCGAAGGCCGTGCCCGCCACGGGACGCAGCTCGCCGGTCGGGATGCTGTCCGCGTCGGT
>JAFZNN010000235.1 GCA_017550895.1 Clostridia bacterium | reverse complement strand
TATGTGGAAGTCTGGAATCTGGTGTTCACGCAGTTTGAAAACGACGGCAACGGCAATTATTCCCGCCTGAAGAGCTGCAACATCGACACCGGCATGGGCCTTGAGCGCCTGGCCTGCGTGATGCAGGGCGTGGACAACCTGTTCGAGGTCGATACCGTGCAGAATATCATGAAGCACGTGATCGAAATCGCCGGCGTGAAATACCACGAGAATGAGAAGAACGATATCTCCCTGCGCGTGATCACGGATCATATCCGCAGCACCACATTCATGATCGGCGACGGCGTGATGCCTTCCAACGAAGGCCGGGGCTACGTCCTGCGCCGCCTGCTGCGCCGCGCGGCCCGTCACGGCCGGCTGCTCGGCATTCAGGGCACGTTCCTCTCGGATGTGTGCGAAACCGTCATAAAAGAGAACGCGAACGCTTATCCGAATCTGGTAGAAAAGCATGACCTGATCATCAAGGTCATCAAAGCCGAGGAGGAGAGCTTCAATAAAACCATCGACACCGGCCTGAATCTGCTCGAGCAGCTGATCGCCGAAACGAAGTCCGACGTGCTCAGCGGCGCGGATGCGTTCAAGCTGCAGGATACGTTCGGCTTCCCGATCGATCTGACCAAGGAGCTGCTGGAAGAGCGCGGCATGACCGTGGATCTGGCGGAATATGACCGGCTCTATGCCGCAAGCCGCGCGGCGGCGCGCGCAGCGCGCAAGGACGCGGGCGCGGAAGCATGGAAGGGCGGCAGCGCTTCGCTCAAAGACGTCGCTTCTACGGACTTCCTCGGCTATACGGATGCTTCGTGCGACGCGCGGGTGCTGGCCATCATCGTCGGCGGCGAGCGCGCGGATTTTGCGGACGCCGAGAGCGACGCGGCCGTCGTGCTGGACCGCACGGTGTTTTACGGCGAAAGCGGCGGGCAGGCCGGCGACTGCGGCACGCTGCGCTGCGGCGACGCCGTATTTGCGGTTGAGACCGCAAACAAGACGGCCAACGGCCATGTGCTGCATATCGGCCGCCTGATTGCGGGCGAAACGCTCAGCGTCGGCGCGCAGGTGACCGCTGAAATTGACTGCGCGAACCGCGCCGCGACCGCGCGCAACCATACCGCTGCGCATCTGCTGCAGGCGGCGCTGCGCAAAGAGCTCGGCTCCCATGTGGAGCAGGCGGGCCAGCTGGTGAACGCCCATGCTATGCGCTTTGATTTCACACATTTCTCCGCGCTCACAGCGGAGGAGCTGGCGGCTGTGGAGCGCAGGATCAACGACGCGATCCTGGCCGCGCTGCCCGTTTCCTGCACGGAAATGCCGCTCGATGAAGCGAAAAAGCTCGGCGCGATGGCGCTCTTCGGCGAAAAATACGGCGAGATCGTGCGCGTGGTGCGCATGGGCGACGTTTCCACGGAGCTCTGCGGCGGCACGCATGTGGACAACACGGCGAAGCTCGGCCTGTTTAAAGTGATTTCCGAATCCTCCGTTGCCGCCGGCGTGCGCCGCATTGAAGGCGTGACCGGCTACGGCGTGCTGGATTATATTGCGAAGAACGACGCGGTGATCCGCGGCGCGGCGGCTGCGCTGAAGCTGACGAATCTAGGTGATCTTGAAAAACGCGCTTCGTCCCTCATGAGCGATCTCAAAGAAAAAGAGAAGGAAGCGGCGGAGCTGCGCGCTGAGATTTCCAAGGCGAAATCCGGCGACCTGATGCAGAACGCCGTGAGCTTGGGCGGCATTCGCCTGGCGACGGCGAGCGTGACGGTCGGCAACCCGGGCGAACTGCGTGAAATGTGCGATATCGTGCGCGAGCATCCGGACGCCGTGGTCGTGCTTTGCGGCACGGGCGACCGGCCCGGCGCGAATTTTGCCTGCGCCTGCGGCAAGGACGCCGTGGCGAAGGGCGCGCACGCGGGCAACATCGTCAAAGCGGTCGCGCAGCTGGCCGGCGGCTCCGGCGGCGGGCGACCGGACAGCGCCATGGCCGGCGCGAAGTCGGCGGACGGCGCTGACGCTGCGATGTCCGCTGTGGAAGAAATCGTCAAGAATATGTTGAAATAAAGAAAGGAGCACAGTATGGATTGCATTTTCTGTAAAATCGTCGCAGGGGAGATCCCTTCAAACAAAGCGTACGAGGATGATACCGTCCTTGCGTTCTACGATCTGGAGCCGCAGGCGCCGGTGCATATTCTGATTGTGCCGAAGGTGCACATCGCCTCCGCTGCCGAGATCACGCCGGAGAACAGCGCCGTGATCGCCCACATTTTTGAAGTTGCGGCGCAGCTGGCCAAAGAGAAGGGCCTGGACGACGGCTTCCGCATCGTCAACAATTGCGGCGAGGGCGCCGGTCAATCCGTCAAGCACATCCATTTCCACCTGATGGGCGGCCGCACGTTCGGCTGGCCTGCGGGTTGATGCGGGAGGAGCGTCATCATGGAGAATCTGTATTATCGAATCAATATTGCCGGGCTGGATCGCGATCTGCTGCGCTGCCCGCTGAATGACAAGCTGGACATCGCCGCGTTCATCATGTTCGGCGATGTGGAGATCACCGTGCACGCAGCGACGGAGCTGCTCAAGCGTGTGCCGGAGTTCGATTATATCGTAACGCCCGAAGCCAAGAGCATTCCGCTGGCCTATGAAATGTCCCGTCAGAGCGGCAAAAAATACTTTGTCGCGCGCAAGAAGGCCAAGCTTTATATGAAAGACCCGGTTTCCGTCAATGTGCGCTCCATCACGACCGCGGGCATGCAGACGCTGATCATGGATTCCCTCGAGGGCGAGCAGCTGCGCGGCAAGCGCGTGATCGTGCTTGACGACGTGATCAGCACGGGCGAATCGCTGAACGCCTGCGTTGCGCTGTGCGAGAAATTCGGCGCGGAGATCGTTGCGAAATGCGCGGTGCTCGCCGAGGGCGGCGCTGCCGAACGCAAGGATATCACCTTCCTTGCGCCCCTGCCGCTGATCGAGAAATAACGAAACAAACCGAAAGGGGCAACGCTTGTGGCACGTCCGTTTGCTGTGATCGGGCTGACCCTTTTCTTTGTCATGGCGGTGCTTCTGACGCTCGGCGTTTCCGCTGCCGTCGCGCTCGGGATCGGCGCCGGATGCCTCATTGCGGGGCTTTGCGCCGCTGTGTTTCGCCGGCGGATCGGCGGGAAACTGCCGGCCGTCGTGCTGCTGACGGCTGCGGTTGCCGCGGCTTTGCTTGCGGGTACGCAGCTGCTGCGCGTGCGTCCGGCCGAAGCGTTTGCCGGGCAGCGCGCTGAAGTGGAAGCGCTGCTGACCGAGGAGCCGGAGGAGCGCTACGGCAAGCAATATGTCTCCGCGCGGATCCTCACGGTGAATGAAGCGCCCGTCGATCTGCAGGCGCGTCTGTCGCTGCCGATCGGCACCGGCGCGCGTCCCTATGACCGCATTCGCGCGACTGTGATGTTTTATCTGCCCGGCGAAGGGGCGGAGGACCGGCTGACTTCCTACCGCGCGCAGGGCGTTTATCTGGCGGCTTATGCGGACAGATCCGGCGTGACCGTGCTCCCGCGCGAGGAGAATGCCCACCGGCTGGCGGTCGGCGTGATCTCTCTGCGCGCATGGATGCGCAGCGCGTTGTTTCGCATGCTGCCGAACCGATACGGCCGGATCGCGCAGGCGATGATCCTCGGCGAAAAGCATGCGCTGACCGATGCGGATTATGCCGCGTTCCGGCTGGCCGGGATGCTGCATCTGCTCTGCGTTTCCGGCCTGCATCTTTCCATCTGGACGCTGGTGCTCCGGCGGGTGCTGCGGCGTCTGCGCGTGCCGCCGCGCGTGAGCGCGGTGCTGTGCATGGCCTTTGTGCTCATTTTCATGGGCATGACCGGCTTTAGCTATTCCGTTGTCCGGGCCGGCCTGATGATGCTGCTGTATTTTGCGGCGGAGCTGTTTCTGATGGAGCGGGATGGGCTCAATTCCTTCGGCTTTGCGCTGACCGGACTGGTGCTGTGGCAGCCTTACTGCGTGCTGCACGTCGGCCTGCTGCTTTCCGCGCTGTCAACGCTCGGGCTGATCCTCGAGCAGATGGCGACGCCCGTTGCGCGCGGGTTTCTGGAGGCGCGCGGGTTTCACCTTCCGCGGCTGCTTCGCCCGGTTGCGCAGATGCTTTGCGCGAGCGCTGCCGTGTTTGTGTTTACGCTTCCCGTTATGCTCTATGTTTACGGCGGCGTGAGCGGCGCGATGTTTCTGTCGAATCTTGTGGCCGCGCCTGTTGCGGGCGCAGCGATTCTGCTCACGGCGACCGGCGCGGTGGTTTTCTCCGCCGGCTGGCCGTATCTGAATCTGCCAGGCCTGCTCGGCGGTCTGCTGCTGAAATATCTCTCGCGCGCGGCGCACACGATCTCCGCGTTGCCGCATCTTTCCGTCTGCCTGCCGCTGGACGCGTCCTGCCTGCTGCTCGCCGTGTTGTTTCTGACCCTAGCGGTCGCTTTAACGCTTGCGTCGGTTCGGCCGAAGACGCTGCCTTGGACGTCGCTGCTGCTTTGCGCCGTCTTGCTTGCCGGTTTGGTCGGCGGCGGCCTGATCAGCCGCAATGAAACGCGGCTGCGCGTGCTTGACGTCGGCAACGGCACCGCGGTACTGCTGACGAGCCGCAACCGGAATTATCTGATCGGCGCGGGCGGATCGGCCCGGAACGGCGCGTCGGAGATCCGGCAGGCGGTGCAGCGTGAGGGCGGACGATTGCGCGCGCTTTTGCTGCCGGACGTTGATGAGACGGACAGCGCTTATGCGCTCGAGCTGGCGCAGCAGTTTTCGCCGACCGTGATTGCGGATCGGCTGCCCTACGGCTTTGAACTGTTTGCGCTGCCGCAAACGCCGTTCGCCGGCGATTACGCGGATGGCGTCGTCACGCTGCGGATGCTCCGGCAGGAGGAAACGCAGGCGGTTCTGATCCGCACGCCGGATCTGACCGCGCTGATCTGCTTTGATCCGCTCGACCGGCTGCCGGCCGAGGCAGGCGAAGCGCCGGTGCTCGTTTTCCGCGGCGATTATCCCGCGGGGCTGTCGCCGTCAGCTGTTCGGTTTGCCGCCGTTAATGCGGAGAATCTGCGCGGCGTGCTGCTGCAGTCGGAGCTGCAGGCGCAGGGCATCCCTGCCGCCGCGACCGCAGAGTGCGGAGATCTGCTCATTCGCGCAAGGAACGGGAAGATTTCCGTTTGCAGAGATTCATTCTAGTAATAATAATTGCCGGATTCGGGATCGGAAAGGAGGAACGCGATGCCGACGCTCGATGAACGCGGACTGCGGGAACGCCTGCGCACGTCGTCAACGGGCTGCTTCCTGCTGTACGGTGAAGAAACCTATCTGACGAAAACCTATGTCAATAAAATCATCGATACCGTCGTCGAGCCGACGTTTGCGGAGTTCAATCTGCATCGGTTCGAGGGCAGATCCGCCGCGCTTTCCGAGATTTACGACGCCGCGATCGCCGTGCCGATGATGGCGGAGCAGACCTGCGTGCTGGTTGTCGATTATCCGCTGGAGGAGGCGGATGACGAGGAGCTGCGCGCGCTGGAGCGACTGCTGAAGGAAACGCCGGAGGATTGCGCGCTGGTGTTCGCCTATCTGACGGCGCAGCCGAAGGGCGCGAAGTTCAACGCGGCGGTGCGGCTGTTTGACCGGCTGGGGTGCGTAGTGAAGTTCGCGCGGCGTGAGCAGGCGGAGCTTGTGCGCCTTGTGGAAAACGGCGCGAAAAAACGCGGCTGCGCGTTTGACCGCGGCGCGGCGCTGTATTTCGTGACGAATGTCGGCACGGACCTCAATCTGCTGCTCAATGAACTGGAAAAAGTCTGCGCCTACAGCGACGGCTCGATTACGCGCGCGGAGATCGACGCCGTATGCGTCAAGAGCCTGGAGGCGCGTGTGTTTGATATGATCCGCGATCTGAATGCGGGGCGGCTCGAAGGCGCATTGCGCAAGCTTTCTCAGCTGTTTGCGCAGCGGGAGGATCCGCTGATGATCCTCGGCGCGCTTGCTGCTTCCTACACGGATCTTTACCGCGTGAAGGCGGCGGTGACCTCCGGCGAACGGTCGGACGCCGCTGCGGATTACTATAATTATGCGAAGAAGGAATTCCGGCTGCGCAATGCGGCGCCGCATGCGTCCGCGCTCTCTTTGCCGGCGCTGTATGAATGTCTGGAACTGCTTGCGCAGGCCGACGCCGAGCTGAAGGGCTTCGGCGGCAACGAACGCCTGGTGCTTGAGCAGACGCTCGTGCAGCTCGCGCGCGCCGCCGGGAAATAACGGTATACCGCTATGATTCAGATCAGACAGGCGGTCATCGTGGAGGGCAAATACGACAAGATCAAATTATCCTCCATCATCGACGCGCCGATCATTCAGACCGACGGATTCGGCATTTTTCGCGATAAGGAGCTGCAGCGGCTGATTCGCCGTCTGGCGCAGACGCGCGGCATCCTTGTGCTGACCGACAGCGATTCCGCCGGCTTCAAAATCCGCAATTTCATCGGTTCCACGGTGGATCGTTCGCAGATCTTTCACGCCTATATTCCCGACATTTACGGCAAGGAGCGGCGCAAGACCGCCCCGTCCAAGGAGGGGAAGCTCGGCGTGGAAGGCGTGCCGGAGGCTGTGATCGTGCAGGCGCTCGAACATGCGGGCGTGCTGTATCAGCAAGTGGAAACGCCGGAGCGGCCGATCACCAAGACCGATTTGTATACGCTCGGACTGAGCGGAAAAAAGGACAGCGCCGCAAAGCGCGCCGCGCTCCTGCGCAGATTTGAACTGCCGGGTCGTCTGAGCGCCAACGCGCTGCTGACGGTGCTCAACTGTATCAGCAGTTATGAGGAGCTTGCACGCATCGTGCAGGAAATCGAAGGGGAGGAGTCAGATGTTCAGAATCGGACAGGGGTATGACGTGCACCGGCTGGTGCCGGAGCGCAAGCTGATCCTCGGCGGCGTGGAGATCCCGCATTCCCGCGGGCTGCTCGGCCATTCCGACGCCGACGTGCTGCTGCATGCCGTGAGCGACGCGCTGCTCGGCGCGGCGGCGCTGGGCGACATCGGCTGCCTGTTTCCCGACACGGATCCGGCCTATGAAGGCGCGGACAGCCTTGCGCTGCTGCGCATCTGCGCCGAGCGGCTGGC
>JAFZNN010000234.1 GCA_017550895.1 Clostridia bacterium | reverse complement strand
TGCGGCGCGACGGGGCCGTCGTCGTCGGTCTCCGGATGCAGGCCCACGAGATAGACGTATTTCTCGAGCCATTCTCCGGTTTCATAGTTTCTGCCCTGCACGAGGATCTTGTCGGACCAGATGGTCAGATGCATGCCGCAGCCCTTTCCGCTGTGGCCGAAATGGTTGCCCTTGCCGCAGCCCGGCGCGTTGATGCAGGTGATTCCGGCGTGCCGCTCGACGCAGCAGGCCTTGAACAGCTTGCGGGAAAGATGGCCGTTCAGGCCGGCGTGCAGGTGCCCGCTGATGAAGATGACGTTGTCGTAGCTTTGCAGGATCTCCTGCACCTTCCGGGTCGTTTCGGTGGTAAGCGCGCCCCCGGGAAGGATCGGCCAGGAGAGCTGCTCGCCGTGCGTCTTGCGCATGGGCCAGTGGCACACGACGATGACCGGCTTGCCGTCGACCGCGCCCGCGGCGACCTCCTGCGCGAGGAACTCCAGCTGCTCGTCGCTGATCTCAGCGCTGTTTGCCTTTTCGCCCTCGTCGCCCATCACGACGATCTTACAGCCCTTGATTTCCGTGCTGTAATAGTCTTTCTCCGTTTCCAGCCCGAGGTAGGCGTTGCGATACCGGAGAGCGATCTCCCGGTGCTCCGCCGAATCCTTGAACTGGCCGTAGTCGTGGTTGCCGTTGGCGATCACGACATGGTCGCCGGTGTAAAGTTCCAGCAGGGAATAAAAAATCTGAAAACGTTCTTCCGTGCCGCCGCTTGTCAGATCGCCGGCAAAGATCACGCCGTCCGCCGCGTCCTTTTCCGCCTCGAGCCGTTCGATGCAGGCGCGCACGATCGGCTCCGCTTTTTTCTTGCCGATGTGCGTGTCCGAAAGCAGATCGAGCGTCAGCAGCGGTTCCTCCGTCTCCGTGTCCATCCACGCGTAACCGCCGTCTCCGCTTTCGTCGATCCGCATCACGCCGATCCCGCCGCGTTCCGCCGCCGCGCGGTCCGCCCCGGCGGCAAAGCAGCCGACGAGGAGCGCGAGCGCGCACACAACGGCGCCGAAGGCCAGCAACCGTTTTCTCATTCCGCATCCCCTCATTTTCAAAAACTCGTTTTATTATAGCACAGCGGGAGCGGGGATGCAATCTTGACAAAGAAAAATAACCGATTATAATGAAAACAGATGGGAGGAATCATTATGCCGCTGGAGATCCTGCACGGAGATATCACAAAATTTGCCTGCGACGCCATTGTCAACGCCGCAAATGAATCGCTGCTTGGCGGCGGCGGGGTGGACGGTGCGATCCATCGGGCCGCCGGCCCCGAGCTGCTCGCGGAATGCCGGGAGATCGGCGGCTGCCCCACCGGCGAAGCCAGGCGCACGCGCGGCTACAACCTGCCCTGCCGCTATGTGATCCACACGGTCGGGCCGGTCTATATTGACGGCTTGCAGGGCGAGCCGGAGCTGCTGGCCGCCTGCTACCGGAATTCGCTGCGCCTCGCGGCGCAGAGCGGCTGCCGCAGCATCGCCTTCCCGCTGATTTCCGCCGGGGCTTACGGCTATCCCAAGGCGGAAGCGCTGCGCATCGCGATCGAAACCCTGCAGGCAGCGCCGGAAACGGCCAACACGCGGGTCGCGCTCCTGCTCTATGAAAGCAGGGATCAGGCGCAGGCCGCGCGCCGCCGCGCCGCGCTGGCAGCGAAGCTGGAGGCCATGCGGGCCAGCGGTATGGAAGCGCGGGAAATCTTCGCCTCCATGCCGATGCAGGATAATATGATGCCGCCGCGCCCGGCGCAGAAAGCCGAAAAGAAGCGCTTGTTCCGGCGCAAAAAGGCAGAGGAATCCGCCGCGGAACCGGACGATCTTTTCGCGGAAGCCGACCGGGAATCCGAGGAAGCGGGCATAGAATCCGCCGCCCCGTATTTCGGTCAATCCGTGGATCTTGAAATGGAGCTCATGCCGCCTGCGCCTTCGGCAGCGCCGCAAGCGGCGCCTTGCCCGAGCGCAGACGCGGACGATCTCGCGTCCATGCTGCGGCATCTGGACGCCGGGTTCACCGAAACGCTGTTCCGGCTGATCGACGCGCGCAGGATGACCGACGCGGAATGCTACAAGAAAGCCGGCATCGACCGCAGGCTGTTTTCAAAAATCCGTTCCGATCCGTCCTACCGGCCGAGCAAATCGACCGTGCTCGCGCTCGCGATCGCGCTCGAGCTCAGCGAGCAGGAAACGGCCGATCTGCTGCGCCGCGCGGGCTTTGCGCTCTCGCCGAGCAAGGCGTTCGACGTCATTATCCTTTATTATATCCGGCTCGGCGTATACGATCTGTTTGAGATCAACGAAACGCTCTTCTCCTTCGATCAGAGCCTGCTCGGCGCATAAGTTCAACCCGCTTTGAATTGTCGCCTGACAGGCGACCTGCCGCCGGTGAAAACCTGTTATACTTTGGATGCAATCAATTCAAGGAGGTTTTCACCATGAAAAACAAGAAAGAGAATCGCAACCCCAATCTGACGGAGCTGGTGTTCATCCTCGACAAGAGCGGCTCCATGTCCGGCATGGAAGAGGACACCATCGGCGGCTTCAACAGCATGCTGAAAAAGCAGCAGGCGGCGCAGGGCGAAGCGCTCGTGACCACGGTGCTCTTCAGCAACGATCTGCACCGGCTCCATGATCGCGTGCCGGTCGGGGAGGTCCGTGCGCTGAGCGACGACGATTACCGCGTCGGCGGCTGCACCGCGCTGCTGGACGCCATCGGCACAACGATCAAGCACATCGCGAAGATCCACAAATACGCCCGCCCGGAGGATGTGCCCGGGCAGACGCTCTTCGTCATCACGACCGACGGCCTGGAGAACGCCAGCCACAGCTTCTCCTCGGACGAGGTCAAGCGCATGATCAAGAAGGAAACCGAAGAATACGGCTGGGAATTCATCTTTGTCGCGGCCAACATCGACGCGGTCGAGACCGCAAAACATTTCGGCATCCGCGAGGAACGCGCCGTGAACTTCAAGCAGGATCAGGCGGGCATGGAGCTTGCCTTTGAAACCATGAGCGACGTTGCCAGCTGCATGCGCGCCAACGCGCCGATCGCCGCGGGCTGGAGCCGCAAGCTCAAGGAGGATGTTGCGAAGCGCGGCAGATAATACGGAGGCAGACATGCAGGAGCTTCTGAAAAAAATCAACACGGTGACCGCTGCCGGAGGGCGGGCGGTCATCGCGATCGACGGACGCAGCGCTGCGGGCAAAACGACATTGGCCGCGGCGCTCGCCGCGCAGCTCGGCGCGGCGGTGGTGCATATGGATGATTTTTATCTGCCGCGGGTGATGCAGCCGGAGGATCTGACGGCGCACCCGGGCGGCAATATGGATTTTGTGCGGTTTCGCGCCGAGGTCGTGCCGCCGCTGCAGACCGGCGCGGCCGGCAGCTATCGCATTTTCAACTGCAAGGCGCAGACGTTCGGCGCGCAGGTGCCGCTTCCGGCCGGGGTGCCGGTGATCGTTGAGGGCGCTTACTGCCTGCATCCGGCGCTGCCGGATCTCTACGACCTGCGGCTGTTTGTGACCGTTGCGCCCGGGACGCAGCTTGCGCGGGTGCGCGCGCGCGGCGGTGAAGCGGCGCTCGCAGCCTTCCGCACGCGGTGGATCCCCGCGGAGGAGGCCTATTTCAAGGCGTATGACGTGCAGGCGCGCTGCGACCTGACGCTGACTTATCCGTTCGCGGACAAGGATTCCAGATAGTCCAGCGCCTGCCGGAGCGTCGCCGGCGTGTCGAAGCCGCCGCGGTACAGCTCGATGATCCAGTCGCCCCGATAGCCGGCCGCCTGCGTCGCGGCCAGCAGGGCAGGGAAGTCAAAATCGCCTGTGCCCGGAGCGACGCAGTCACGCGTCGCGGTGTGGTCGCTCACATGCAGATGCAGGATTTCGCCTGCAAATTCCCTGTAAAACGGCAGCGGGTCGTAGCCGGCCCGCACGGCCTGTTTGATATCGAATACGAGATGGAAGTCCGACCCGAGCGCAGCGCGCATACGCTGCAGGAAGGCCGGGCTTTCGCTGATATGGTTGTTGACGTTTTCCTGCGCGGCGATGACGCCGAAGGGCGCGGCCGCTTCCACCAGCGCGCCGAAGCGCTCGATATAGAGCTCCTCGGGGATGCGCAGCGGCAGCCTTGCACCGTGGATCACGGAGATGGTCGCGCCGAGCAGCGCTGCGGTCTCAAAATGCCGGCGGTAACAGTCCAGCATGTCCGTGAAGCGCCGCTCATATTCGCCGAAGAGCATATAGCCCTCCGCGAAGGAGGAAAACGGATGCGCGGAGACGATGCGCATGCCGTAAAAATCGGCGATCGCGCGCAGCTGCTTCGCAAACGCCGGCGTCGTTTCGCTCGGCGCGTTCAGAAAGACCTCGCAGGTCTTCACGCCCAGGGCGCCGAGCGTGCGCAGCGCATCCTCGGTCACCATCGGATACAGGCAGGAGGAGGAAACACCGAAAGCCATAACGCGGCTCCTTTCTGGAAAAACTTTTGCATTGCGCCTACGCGCGCACTGCGGTATAATCGGAAGTGCGGAAAACCGCCCGGAAGGAGGCGAGCGAATGAAGGAGATCCTGCTGCAGGCGCGGCCGCTGAGCCGCAGGCTGCTGCTGGCGGGCACGGCGCTGTGTCTGCTGCTGGCCGCCGCATCCGCCGTCCTGTATTTCTGCGCGCAGCGCACGGCGGATTATTTTGCCGCGGTCGCTCTGAGCGAAACGCTGCTCACCGCAGTGCGTCCGCTCGCGGTGCTGACCGCCGCGGCCGCCATCGGCGCGGAATACCGCGCGCGCAGCGACGGGGCGCCCGGCCGCTGACTTTATTCTAACATAAGAAATGAAAAAAAGCAATCGTTCCGGAAGTGTTTCCTCACCCGGCGCGGCAGGCGCAAAAATCTCCCCCGGAGCATCCGGCTTCGGGGGAGATTTGCATCTTGAAAAACCAGTTTTGTTGCTTTATTATCCGATGGAGCAGAGCTTTCCTCTCAGCACATATCCGATCTTTTCATAGCACGCGTTTGACGCCGCATAATCTGCGTCCGTATAAAGCATCGGAACATAGCCCGCTTCTTTTGCTTTCATCGTCACCTGATACACGAGGTTTTCCGCGTAATGCTTTCTCCGGTCTGCGGGGCGCGTGTAGACAAGGCTGATCGAAGCCAGACCGCCGTTCGGATGGTATCGGCAGCTTGCCACGCTGCGCCCCTGCGCGTCTTTCCACAAAAACACAGTCCCGGCTTGGACAAATGCCTCTGCGTCACCGTTCCTTCCTGCGCGGATCCCGATTTCCCGGGCGGGGTATGCCGTTCCGGTTTGCCGCGGCCATCCGGGATTTCATGAAATCGGTTTATTCCACACGGAAGCTGAATGCTCCGTTCTCGCACGCGCCGTCCGTTTCGACAATGAGATAGACCGTGCCGGATTCAACATACCCGCCGTGCGAATCCGTCTCTTCCCCGGCGCCGATCGTAAAGAGCTCTGCTTTGGTGCCGTTATAATCATAGTAGACGGCGGCAGTGCCTGTCGCAAGCTTTGCCGTGTATTTCAGATCTCCCTCGCCTTTGCTTTTCAGCTTGAAGACCATTGTTCCCTCAAAGGAATAAAAGCTCATCTCCGCAGAAGCCGAAGTGTTGGAATGGACAAAGCCGATGGCTTTATACTTGGATTTGTATTTTTCACAACCTGTCAATGAAAGCAGCAGGATCAATGACACGATCAGCGAAACGGTTCTCTTCATCGCCAGTCTCTCCTTTGCAAATCCTGAATCGCAGGGAATCATCTTATTAAACCGGAACGTCCCGTCCGGGAAGCGCGCGTCAGGCGCTTCACCTCGGCCGGGGCTGCGCGGATTTGTTAAATTCATTATAACAAAGATGATCGGAGATTTCAACACCGAAAGACGGCGTTTTTTGTTTGCGTTTCCCCGTGCCGCATATAATAGAGGGGAGGCGATGCTATGGGCAGAAAACGGTTCGGATTGCGGCGCCGCAGGCGCATGCAGGCAGGCAAACGGCGCATGCTCCTCTTCTGCGTGCCGGCGCTGGCGCTGATCGCGGTGCTGCTGCTGGATGCGGCGATCCGCCCGTCGCTCTATGCGCTTGCGGCGGTGGAGGCGCACAACACGGCGGTGCGCGTGATCCACACGGCGGCGGAATCCGTGATCGAAGCGCGCGCGCAGGCGCTCTCGTCGGCGGTGCGTGTGGTCTATGATGAAAACGACCGCGTCACGGGCATCACCACGGATATCGTGCAGCTCAACCTGCTCAAATCGCAGGTGGCGTCGGCCATCGAAGACGCCTTTGCGGCAGCGCCGACGGCGAAAATGCAGGTGCCGCTCGGCGCCGCGACCCATGTGGCGCTGCTGGCCGGGCGCGGGCCGATGGTGCCGGTGCGCATCGCTTATGCCGCGACGGCGCAGACGGATTTTGAAAGCAGATTCTCCGCCGCCGGCGTCAACCAGACGCTCCACAGCGTGCTGCTGCATGTGCGCGCGACGGTGACGGTCTTTCTGCCGCGCGGGCAGACGACGGAGGAAATCGCGACGGATTTCTGCGCTGCGCAGACCGTGATTGTCGGCGGCGTGCCGGATGTGAGCATAAATCGGTGAAACACGTTGATTTTTTTTAAAATAATTGATATAATAATTCTTTAAGAATTGGAATTTGCGCGAAAAGGAGCGTTGAGTTTGGAAAAGGAACAGGCAGCATTGCGCGCGGCCGAGCTGCGCGACCTGCTGAATTATTACAGCCGGAAATACTACGCGGAGGATGATCCCGTCGTCGAGGACGACGAATACGACCGCCTGCAGCGGAAGCTTGCGTCCATCGAGGCGGCCTATCCCGATCTGATCACGCCCGATTCCCCGACCCAGCGCGTGGGCGGCAGCGTGGAGGGCATGTTCGAGCCGGTGACGCATACCGTGCCGCTCGAGAGCCTGCAGGACGCTTTCAGCCTGGATGAGGTGCGGGCGTTCGACGCGCGCGTGCGCGCGATCTTTCCGCAGATCGAATACGCCGTGGAGCCGAAGATCGACGGCCTGTCCGTGGCGCTGGAATATGAAAACGGCGTGTTTGTGCGCGGCTCCACGCGCGGGGACGGCAACGTCGGCGAGGACGTGACGGCGAATCTGCGCACGGTGGCCTCGATCCCGCTGCGGCTGCAGACGCCGCTCGCGCAGCTCGAGGTGCGAGGCGAGGTCTATATGCCAAAGCAGGTGTTCGCCGCCCTTGTGCAGGCGCAGGAGGAGAACGGCGAGAAGCCCTTCAAGAATCCGCGCAACGCCGCCGCCGGCTCCCTGCGGCAGAAGAATCCGAAGATCACGGCCGCGCGCAAGCTGGATATCTTTGTCTTCAACGTGCAGCGCAGCAGCGAGAGCGGCCTGACGCATCACACGCAGTCGATCGCGTATCTGCGCTCTCTGGGCTTCAAAACCATCCCGTTTTGCACGAAATGCGGCAGCATCGAGGAGGTCATCGCCGAGCTCGAGCGCATCGGCCGCCTGCGCAGCAGTCTGCCCTATGATATCGACGGCGCGGTGATCAAAACGAACGCCTTTGCCATGCGCGCGGAAATCGGCAGCACCGCCAAATTCCCGCGCTGGGCGCTGGCTTTCAAATATCCGCCCGAGGAAAAGGAAACCGAGCTGCTGGATGTGGAGGTCGCCGTCGGCCGCACGGGCGTGCTCACGCCGACCGCCGTCTTCCGGCCGGTGCTGCTCGCGGGTACGACCGTGGCGCGCGCGACGCTGCACAATCAGGATTATATCGACGAGAAGGAGATCCGCATCGGCGATACCGTCGTCATCCGCAAGGCAGGGGACATCATTCCCGAGGTCATCCGCGTGGCGTCGCACGCCGAAGGGAGCGCGCCCTATCGCCTGCCCGCCGTCTGCCCCTCCTGCGGGGCGCCGGTGCTGCGGGAGGAAGGGGAGGCCGCCCTGCGCTGCGTCAACCCGGACTGCCCGGCGCAGCTGCTGCGCAATCTGATCCATTTCTGCTCGCGCGACGCGATGGATATCGAGGGCCTGGGCGACGCCGTGCTCGAGAAGCTGACCGCCGCCGGCCTGCTCACGCGGGCGAGCGAGCTGTATACGCTGAAAATCGAGGATTTCCTTTCGCTGGAAGGGTTTCAGGAAAAATCCGCCGGGAATCTCTGCGCCGCCATTGCCCGCTCCAAGGAAAACGATCTTTCCCGCCTGATCTTCGCGCTGGGCATCCGCCACATCGGCCAGAAGGCCGGCAAGCTCCTGGCCGAACACTTCGGCACCATGGAGGCGCTCATGAACGCCGGGCTCGACGCGCTCACGGCGATCGAGGGCTTCGGCGAAATCATGGCGCGGAGCGTGGTCGATTTCTTCGCGCTGCCGCAGTCGCGCGCGGAGGTCGCGGCGCTCGCGGCCTGCGGGGTCAATATGACCTCGCAGAAAGAAACGGTCGATCTGCGCTTCGCCGGCAAGACCTTTGTGCTCACCGGCACGCTGCCGACTTATTCCCGCGCGGAGGCCTCGGCGCTGATCGAGCGCTACGGCGGCAAGACCGCGTCTTCCGTTTCCAAAAAGACAAGCTATGTCCTCGCCGGCGAGGAGGCCGGCAGCAAGCTGACCAAGGCGCAGAGCCTCGGTGTTCCCATTCTGACCGAGGCGGAGTTCCTCGCCATGATCGCATCAACGGAAACGCCGGAAGAATCATGAATATTTTTTGAAAAAACACTTGACAATTCCGTATATTATCCGTATAATATTCAAATAAATGCAAAATTAGGAATAATTATTCATCCTGCGGCCTGACCGCACGCAAAGGGGAAACACACAATGACTGATCGGAAGGGACAACATTTTCTCAAGCTGCTGGATCTGTCGCCCGCCGAGATCGACGGTCTGCTCACGCTGGCCGCCGCGCTCAAGGCGCAAAAGAAGGCGGGGATTCCGCACCGGCTCTGCGAGGGGAAAAGCGTGGCGCTGATTTTTGAAAAAACCAGCACCCGCACGCGCTGCGCCTTTGAGGTGGCGGCGTCCGACCTCGGCATGCATCCGGTCTATCTCGACCCGAAGAGCTCGCAGATCGGCAAAAAGGAGAGCATCGCCGATACCGCCCGCGTGCTCGGCCGGATGTTTGACGGCATCGAGTACCGCGGCTTCGGCCAGGAGATCGTCGAGGAGCTGGCGGCCTATGCCGGCGTGCCGGTCTGGAACGGTCTGACCAATGAATTCCATCCGACGCAGATCCTTGCGGATTTCCTGACCATCCGCGAGCATTTCGGTGCGCTTGCGGGCAAAAAGCTCGTTTATATGGGCGACGCGCGCTACAACATGGGCAATTCCCTGATGGTCGGCTGCGCGAAGATGGGCATGCGGTTCGTTGCCTGCGCGCCGAAAAAGTATTTTCCCGATCCCGCGCTGATCGCGGAATGCGAAGCCGTCTGCAAAGAAACCGGCGGTTCGCTCGCGTTCATTGAGGATCCGATGACCGCCACGCGCGGCGCGGATGTGATTTATACGGACGTCTGGGTCTCCATGGGCGAGGCGGACAGCGTATGGGAGGAGCGGATCCGCGATTTGCTTCCCTATCGCGTGACCTCCGGTGTGATGGCAATGGCCGGGGACCGGTGCGTCTTTATGCACTGCCTGCCTTCCTTCCATGATCTGAATACCGCCATCGGGAAATCGATCTTCGAAAAGTTCGGCATCGACTGCATGGAAGTGACCGATGAAGTATTCGAGGGTCCCTCTTCCATCGTCTTTGACGAAGCGGAAAACCGGATGCATACCATCAAGGCTGTCATGGCGGC
>JAFZNN010000233.1 GCA_017550895.1 Clostridia bacterium | reverse complement strand
TGCTTCATGGTGGCCAGCAGCAGGTTGTTCTGCTCGAGGCGCGCGGGCATGTCGTCGTCGGCGTAAATCACCTGGATGGGGCGGCCCGGCCTCGCGTCGGTCACGTGCCAGATCGGCGCGGCCTCGTCCAGCCGGCACAGGCGGGGATCCTCGCCGCGGTATTTGAGGATGTTGAAGTGCGTCGTGGGCTGACCCGCGTCGAAGACATAACCCGCAAAATCCTCGGGCGAAAGGCCGACCGAAGCGAGATATTGCCGCGCGAAGCACAGCATCATCGAGAGATACCCGCCCGCGGAGGAACCGCCGATGAATATCCTGTCGCTCAGGCCGTACTGCGCGGCGTTTTTCACAAGCCACGCCGCCGCCCGGGCGTTGTCCTCCACGAACGCCGGAAAGGCAAACTCAGGATACATCCTGTATTCCACCGACACAAAGCCGATCCCCGCCCCGCACAGCTGCGCGGCGATGCCGTCGAAACCCTTGCGGCTGCCCGCCTCGAGCCCGCCGCCGTGCGTCCAGAGAACCGTCGCCCGGCACGCGCCATCCGGCGCGAAAACGTCAATCCGCCGCCTGTCGTCGTCGCGCTCCGTATAGTTTATATCCAGCCATGTTTTCACGCTGCTTCCTCCTTTTCGGAAAAACCTCGTCTCCTACATTTCCATCAGCACCGCCATCACCCACAGAAGCGCGGCGATCAGCAGGCCGCCCATCCCCAGCAGCAGCGCCTTGCCCGCGCGGCGAAGCGTCCGCCGAGGCTGCCTGCGCCCGGTCAGTTCGGTTTCCAGGGCGCGCAGGATGTAGCCCACGTCGATCTGGTCGCCCTGCTCGCCGTTCATGGCCTGCCGCACCGACCGCATCGCCAGGCGGTCGAAGTAGCGGGGCGGGCGCTTCTCGCCGGCCAGCGCGCGCTCGATGCGCAGCCGGCAGCGGCTCAGCTCGTCCTGCACGCTGTCGACGCCCGTATCGAGCAGGCCCGCGATTTCCCGAAGGGTACACGCGCATCCGTAGCGCAGCACGAACATGCGCTGCGTCTCCAGGGATTGCCGCGCGATCATCGCCGCCAGCTGGTCGCCCTTGGCGGGATCGGACGGAAGGCCGTCCCACTCGTCCTCGGAAGGTTCCTTCTCCAGCCGGGCCATGGCGCACTCGCGTATCACCGTGAGCACGCTGTCGCGGAAGCCCAGGGGACCCGCGGAGGCGAAGCCCCTCATGTATACCCTCAGCAGCGCCTCGTTCAGCGCGTACTCGGCCATCTGCCGATCCGCCGTGATCGCGTAAGCCGCGCGGTAAAAATACCGCACCGACGGACGCAGGCGCTTTATAAATCCCTGTATTTCCCTCTGTTCCTTTTCCATGCTTTTATTCCTGCCAGAGAAAGAATTCTGCTTTCAGCGCCATCATATCACAGAACCCGCGCCCGCGTCAAGGTTTGGCCGCGGCGCGAGATTTCCGGGATTCGTTGACAGCGCGCCGGGAGCATGGTAAAATGAGGGCACAACAAGCGATTGAGGAGGTTTCGCGATCATGCTGAAGGAAAAACTGGCCGCGCGCGGCATTCCCGCCCTGATGACCATGAACGATGGAAGACCCGTTAAAACCCCCGACGACTGGCGCGACCGCCGAATGGAGCTGATCGAGCTACTCAGCCGGGAGGAGTACGGCTTCACGCCCGCCGCGCCGGAAAAAGTGACCGGCGAAATCCTTGAATCCGCCGACGCCTTCGCGAACAAGGCCGTTCAGCAGTCCGTCTCCCTCTCCTTCGACACGCCCGGCGGGCCATTCGCCTTCCCCTTCACGCTGATCACGCCCAAGGCGGTCAAAAAGGCGCCCGTGTTCGTCATCATCGCCTTCCGGCCGGACGTG
>JAFZNN010000232.1 GCA_017550895.1 Clostridia bacterium | reverse complement strand
CGGGCAAAACCGATATGCGCAAAATGCTCACGAAGGAAACGATCGAGCACAACATCGCCTGCTTCAAAAAGCAGATGAGCCGCTTTATTGAATTCGGCGAGGGCAAGGCGATGCTGGTCAACAATGCGGACTGGCTGCTCGATATGAATTATATCGATATGCTCCGTGAGGTCGGCGCCTGCTTCTCCGTGAACAACATGCTGCGCGCGGAATGCTACAAGCAGCGCATGGAAAAGGGCCTGAGCTTCCTGGAGTTCAACTACATGATCATGCAGAGCTATGATTTCTATCATCTCTATCAGACTTACGGCTGCAATATGCAGTTCGGCGGCGACGATCAGTGGTCGAATATGCTCGGCGGTACGGAGCTGATCCGCAAGAAGCTCAACAAGGACGCCTACGCCATGACCATCACGCTCCTGCTCAATTCCGAGGGCAAGAAGATGGGCAAAACCGTGTCCGGCGCGGTCTGGCTCGATCCGGAAAAGACCTCGCCCTATGAGTTCTATCAGTACTGGCGCAACGTCGCGGACGCCGACGTGCTCAAATGCATCCGCATGCTGACCTTCCTGCCGCTCGAGGAGATCGACAAGATGGATCAGTGGGAGGGCAGCCAGCTCAATCAGGCCAAGGAGATCCTGGCCTTCGAGCTGACCAAGCTCGTGCACGGCGAGGAGGAAGCGGTCAAGGCGCAGCAGGCGGCGCGCGCGCTCTTCGGCGGCAGCGGAGATTCCGCCGATATGCCCGCCACTAAGCTGACGGACGCGGATTTCACGGACGGCGTGATTGATATTATGGGGATCCTGGTCAGAACCGGCATCGCGAAATCCCGCGGCGACGCCCGTCGTCTGATCGAAAAGGATAAATGCGTGTCGGTCGACGACGTGAAGATCAACGACATCAGCATCAATTATACGCAGGAGGCCCTGCGCGCGCAGCCGATCATTCTGCGCAAGGGCAAGAAGATTTATCATAAAGTTGAGGCGTAACCATGCTCGATCCTGGAAAGCGATGCGCAGTATTCATTGATATCGACAGCACCCTGATCGCCCGAGATTTCAAAGTTCCGCAGCGAAATCTCGAAGCGATCGCGCGGGCGCGTTCGGCGGGGCACGCGGTGTTTATCAACACCGGGCGCTCCTGGTCGAACATACCGAAAATCCTGCGCGATCAGCTGGAAGTCGACGGCTACGTCGCCGGCAACGGCGCTTATCTGCGTCTGGGCGAGCAGGAGCTCTATCGCGCGTCGTTTCCCGCGGACGCGATGAAAACCGCGGCGGATTTTATCTTTAAAGACCGCGCTCACTGGCTCGTTTTTGAGGGCTATCTGCGCAATTACTCCATCGGCAACGGCCTGCGCGCGCCGAACGACTGGCAGATTCCGGTGGAATCCGCGCAGGAATTCCTCACGCTGTCCGCCGGCGACGAGATCCAGGTGCTCGCCATCGGGCCGTCGATGCCGGCGGCGCTGGAGGCGCAGGTGAAAGACGTGATGACCGTGCTGCCGATGGGGCATTATGCCGATTGCGCGGTCAAGGGGCGCAGCAAAGCGATCGGCCTATTGGAAATGCTCGACGCGATCGGCGTTTCCCGGGAAAATTCCATTGCGATCGGCGACAGCGGCAACGATCTGGAGATGCTGCAGTGCGTCGGCGTCGGCGTCGCGGTCGGCAATGCGGATCCTGCAGTCAAAGCGCACGCTTCGCTGATCACCGCTTCCAATGCGGAGAGCGGCGTTGCGGTTGCGATTGAACAATTATTATTCGGAGGGAATCAGATATGAACAAAGCACTGAAAGTTTTCGCCGGCTCGGCGCTCGGCGTGGGCGCTGCAACCGCAGGGTTATGCGAACTGATTTATCAGGGCGTGCTGAATATTCCTTTGCATCGCAAGATCATGGGCACCGGCATCTTCAATAATCCCGAGGAGCAGAAGCTCTGGGACGAAAACGAGATCCTGCTCGCCGGCAGAAAGTGGTTTGATGAGCTCGCGCCGAAGGACACCATGCTGCAGTCCCGCCTCGGGCATGACATTTTCTGCAACATCATTCCCGCGGAGAAGGAAACGCACAACTGGGCCGTTGTCATTCACGGCTACGGCGACTGCCCGCGCGGCATGTCGCATTATGCGTGGAAATACCATACGCTCGGCTGCAATGTGCTCCTGCCG
>JAFZNN010000231.1 GCA_017550895.1 Clostridia bacterium | reverse complement strand
GCCGCCGCCAGCGCGGCGATATCCAGCACGCCGCCCAGATAGTCCGGCGAGGTCACGTACACGCAGAAGGGCGGCTCATCCATGCCGTCCAGACGCGCCGCCAAGGCCGCCACGGAGACGGGGCACGCGCACGGCGACGCGACGTCTAGCTCCGGGTAAAGCCACTCCACATCGAAATCGCACAGCGCCGCCGCGTACAGAAACGCCTTGTGCGCGTTGCGCGCGGCCAGCGCCACAGGGCGGCTCCTTCCCCGCCCGCGCGCGGTGAGCGCCAGATACAGCATCGCCCGGATGCACTGCGAGGAGCCTTCCGTCGAATACAGCGTGCGCCGCGCGCCGAAAAGGGCGGCGGCGTTTTCCTCGCTCTCCGTGATGACGCCCGAAGCCTCGTACAGCGCGTCCGCGCCGTTGATCTCGGTGATGTCCATCGCCTCGCAGCCCAGAGGGCCCTTGCCCTTATGGCCGGGCATATGCAGGCGCGATATGCCGCTTTCGGCATACCGCGCCACAAAATCCCGAATGGGCGTATTCATGCGTCGTCCTCCGCGCCGTCCACGGCCTGCGCCACCTGCATCATGATGGCGCACTCCATGCGCTTTTTGAACAGCTCGCAACCGTATTCGTACACCCCGCGGATGCTGCCCGTGGCGTGATAGGCGTTGGCCGCGCAGCCGCCGGAGCAGTACAGCTTCGCCCAGCAGTTTTTGCACTCGGGACGGGCGTAGGCGTTCACCAGCTTGAACTCGTTCTGAACGGCCTCGTTGGTCACGCCGTCCCAGATGTTGCCAAGCCTGTACTTTTCGTCGCCCACGAACTGATGGCAGGGGTACAGGTCGCCCCAGGGCGTCACGGCCATGTACTCCGTGCCGGAGCCGCAGCCGGTGATGCGCTTGTAGATGCAGGGGCCGCCCGTGAGGTCGATCATGTAGTGATAGAAGGTGATGGGCCGGCCTTCCCTGCGGCGCTTGATCATCTCCCTGGCGAGGATCTCATACTGCTCAAACAGCACGGGCAGGTCTTCCTTCCGCAGCGCCTCCGGATCGTCCGGCGCGCACACGACCGGCTCCATGCTGAGCTCCGTAAAGCCCAGGTCGGCCATGTGGAACACGTCGTTCGTGAAATCGAGGTTGTGGCGGGTGAAGGTGCCGCGCATGTAGTAGTTTTTCCCGCCGCGCGCCTCCACGAATTTCTTGAATTTCGGAACGATCCTGTCGTAGCTGCCGCGTCCCGCGTAATCCACGCGCAGGCGGTCGTGAACCTCTTTCCGGCCGTCGAGGCTCAGCACGACGTTGCTCATTTCGCGGTTGCAGAAATCGATCACGTCGTCGTCGATCAGCATGCCGTTGGTGGTGAGCGTGAAGCGGAAGTTCTTGTCGTAAAGCTTCTCCTGTTCGCGGGCGTAGGCCACCAGGCGCTTCACCACGTCCCAGTTCATCAGCGGTTCGCCGCCGAAGAAATCCACCTCCAGGTTGTGGCGTTTGCCGGAATGGGCGATGAGGAAATCCAGCGCCTGTCTGCCCACCT
>JAFZNN010000230.1 GCA_017550895.1 Clostridia bacterium | reverse complement strand
GGCCCCGCGGGCCTGAGCTGCGCGTATTATCTGCGCACCCGCGGCTATGACGTGACGGTGTTTGAAAAGGAAGCACGGCCCGGCGGCATGCTGGTTTACGGCATCCCGAATTTCCGGCTGGAAAAAGAGATCATCGACGCGGAGATCGACGTGCTGCGCCGCATGGGCGTGGAATTCCGCTGCGGCGTGGAGGTCGGCAAGGACGTCACGATCCAGACCCTGCGCAACGAAGGCTACAAGGCGTTCTATCTTGCCATCGGCATGCAGGGCGGCCGCAAGGCCGGCGTGCCCGGCGAGGACGCCGCGGGCGTGGAGAGCGGCGTTTCCTTCCTGCGCCGGATCAACGCGGACGCTTCCCTCAAGCTCGAAGGCGACGTCGTCGTCATCGGCGGCGGCAACGTCGCTGTGGACGTCGCACGCAGCGCCCTGCGCGCGGCAGGCGGCAAGGTAACCATGCTGTGCCTGGAGGGCGCGGAGGACATGCCCGCCGCCCGCGACGAGGTGGCGGAAGCAGTCGAGGAGGGCGTCACGGTCTGCAACGGCTGGGGCCCGAAGGAGATCCTGACCGAAAACGGCAAGGTCACCGGCGTGGTCTTCAAAAAGTGCACGCGCGTGTTTGACGACGCGCATCGCTTCGCGCCGGAATATGATGAAAACGAAACCATGACCGTCCCCTGCGCCACGGTGCTGCAGGCCATCGGCCAGAGCGCCGTCTGGGGCGAGCTGCTGCGCGGCACGCATGTGGAGCTGCGCCCGAACGGCACGGTCGTGCACGACCCCGTCACCTTTGAAACGGCGGAGCCGGATATCTTCGTCGGCGGCGATATCGCCCACGGCGCGCGCTTCGCCATCGACGCGATCGCCGACGGCAAGCTCGCCTGCGAAAGCATGCACCGCAGCGTCCATCCCGGCCAGTCGCAGCGCATCGGGCGCGACCTGCGCGAATTCAAGGAGCTGAACAAAGACGACATCGTGCTTGAAACCTTCGACACCGCAAAGCGTCAGACGCCCGGCTGCAAGCCCGGCAAGGCGACGGAAACCTTCCGCGATCTGCGCCTGCCGCTGACGGAGGAGCAGGTGAAGATCGAAGCCGCCCGCTGCCTCGGCTGCGGCGCGACCGTGGTGGATCTCAACCGCTGCATCGGCTGCGGCCTTTGCACCACGCGCTGCGAATTCGACGCGATCCATCTCTCCCGCGATCTGCCCGCCGCCTCCGACATGGTGCGCTGCGAGGACAAGATGCTCAAAATCGCGCCCTACGCCCTCAAACGTATGGCAAAGACCGCGTTCGGCGGCAAGAAATAAGCCATGCATGAAATGGGAATCGTGCTGCACCTGGCCAAAACGCTCGATGAAACGGCGCAGGAGAATCAGCTGACCGCCATCGGCAAGGTGGTGCTGCAGGTCGGCGAGGTCTCCGGCATCATGACCGATCTCTTCACCGACTGCTGGGAGTATTTCAAGGGGCGGCATCCGGTGCTCAGGGACAGCGTGCTGGTAATCGAGCCGATCCCGGCCGTCACCTGGTGCGACAGCTGCAAACGCACGTATGAAACCGTCCGCTACGGCAAGGAATGCCCCTACTGCCATTCGGGCGAAACCTGGCTGCTGCGCGGGAGCGAATGCGTCATCAAAGAAATCGAAGCGGAATAGCCCGCCATAGATTCGGAACGGGGAATGCAAAAAATTGCATTCTCCGTTTTTTTTCGTATAATTTCAACAAAATTTGCAGGAGATCAAAATAACCCTTGCAAAACAGGACGGAATATATTAAAATAGAAGCATTCTTAAGCATTCTATACTTTTTATATAGAGGATGATCGTTATGAACCTTGCATCCCTGTCCGATGAACAGCTCAACGCAAGACTGGCCGCGCTCAACGACCGGTATGACGCCTATGCCGCTCTGGGGCTTTCGCTCAACATGGCCCGCGGCAAGCCCGGCCGCCTGCAGCTGAATCTCTGCAACGGCATGCTGGACCCCGCGCTGCTCGGCGATTACCTGATCTCCGACGGTTCAGAATCCCGCAACTACGGCCTGGTGGAAGGAATACCCGAATGCCGGCAGCTCTTTGCGGAGCTGATGGACGTCGACCCCGCAAACGTGATTATTTTCGGCAATTCGAGCCTTGCCATCATGTACGATCTGATTGCACAGTACATGACGTTCGGCGCGGGCGACACGCCCTGGAGCCGTCAGGGCAAGCTGAAGTTTCTCTGCCCCGTGCCCGGCTATGACCGCCACTTTGCGATCCTCGCGCACTTCGGCATCGAAATGATCGCAATCCCCATGGATGAAACCGGCCCGGATATGGACGCCGTGGAAGCGTATGTGCAGGATCCCGCAGTCAAGGGCCTGATCTGTGTGCCGATGTATTCCAACCCGACCGGCTACACCTTCTCCGACGAAACCGTGCGCCGCTTTGCTGCGCTCCGGCCCGCCGCGCCGGATTTCCGCGTCTTCTGGGACAACGCCTACTGTGTCCACCACCTGTCCGATACGCCCGACCGGCTGCTGAACATCTTCAAGGTCGCGCGCGAATACGGCACGGAGGATCATTTCATCGAGGTCGTTTCCACCTCCAAAATTTCCTTCCCCGGCGCCGGCGTCGCCGCGCTGGCTGCTTCCGCGACCAACGTCGCCGCCATTCTGGAGCGCATGAAGATCCAGATCATCTGCCATGACAAGGTCAATCAGCTGCGTCATGTGCGGTATTTCAAAAACCTTGACGGCATTCTGGCGCATATGAAAAAGCACCAGGCGCTGCTGGTGCCGAATTTCAACGCCGTGCTGGAAGCCTTCGAAGCGAACCTGACCGGCATCGCCACATGGACAAAGCCGAACGGCGGCTATTTCATCAGCCTCAACGTGCCGGACGGCTGCGCGAAGCGCACGGTCGCCCTGTGCAAGGCTGCCGGCGTGACCCTCACCGGGGCAGGCGCAACCTACCCTTACGGCAAGGATCCCGCCGACAGGAATATCCGCATTGCCCCCACCTTCCCTTCGCGGGATGAGCTCTGCAAGGCGGTCGAGATCCTCTGCGTCTGCGTCGAAAAGGCAGCCGTCGAGAAGATGCTCTCTGATCGTTCCAAATAAACCACGTTCCCGGGGCCGACGCTGTCGGCCTCGTTTTTATTTTAAGCGCCGGCGGCGGCTTCTATGCATAAATAATAAAAATATTTCCGCCACCGGTTGCATTTTCGCCCGTTCTCGGCTATAGTATAATTACATTATAAGGATGCAGAGAATACGACTCGGAGGGATGTCGATTGACTGTTTTTGATATTTTCACCCTGCTCGGCGGACTGGCGTTCTTCCTGTTCGGCATGCGCACCATGTCCGGCGCGCTCGAGCGCGTGGCCGGCGGCAAGCTGGAATCGATCCTGCGCGCGATGACGGACAAGCCCATCAAGGGGCTGGCGCTCGGCACGATCATCACGGCGATCGTGCAAAGCTCCTCGGCTGTCACCGTGATGCTGGTGGGTCTGGTCAACTCCGGCCTGCTCAAGCTCGGGCAATGCATCGGCGTGCTCATGGGCTCCAACATCGGCACGACGCTGACCGCCTGGATCCTGAGCCTTGCCGGCATCGAGAGCGATCATTTCCTGCTCAAGATGCTCAAGCCCACCTCCTTTTCGCCCCTGGTCGCGCTGATCGGCATCATTCTGATGATGGTTTCAAAGAAAGACCGCGTCAAGAATATCGGCGCGGTCATGATGGGCTTTGCCGTGCTGATGTACGGCATGACGCTCATGAGCGGCGCCACCGCGCCGCTGGCGGAGAGCGCGGCGTTTGACAAGCTGATCGTGCTCTTTTCCAATCCCCTGCTCGGCCTGCTGATCGGCATCGTCATCACCGCCGTGGTGCAGAGCTCGGCGGCCACCATCGGCATCCTGCAGGCGCTCTCGCTCACCGGCGGGATCACCTATCACATGGCGATCCCCATCATCATGGGCGAAAACATCGGCACGTGCGTGACCTCCCTGCTTTCGAGCATCGGCGCGAACAAAAACGCCAAGCGCGTGGTCGCGGTGCATATCTATATCAAGGTCATCGGCACGGCCTTTTATCTGACGCTTTATTTCCTGCTTTATAAGCTGATCGGCTTCGGCTTTGCGCAGCAGGCGGCGGCGCCGGTCGGCATCGCAGTGGTCCATTCGATCTTCAACGTGGCGACCACGGTGCTGCTCTTCCCCTTCATCAAGCTGCTTGAGAAGCTGGCAATCAAAACCATTCCGGATAAAAACGCGCCCGCGGAAACGACCTTCCTCGACGAGCGCCTGCTCAATTCCCCGGCGCTGGCCGTGGCGGAATGCCGCAATCACACCGTGGATATGGCGCATCTGGCGGCGGATACGCTGCGCGCCTCGCTCACGCTCCTCACGCACTATGACCGCAAGACCGCCGAGACCATTCTGCGCAACGAGGAGCAGCTGGATGAATACGAGGACCACCTGGGCACCTATATGGTCAAGCTGACCGGCTGCGCCCTCTCCGCGGCGGACAGCGACACGATCTCGACGCTGCTGCATACGATCGGCGATTTCGAGCGCATCGGCGACCACGCGGTCAACCTGCTGAAAACCGCCGAGGAAATCCAGGAGAAAAAGCTGGACTTCTCGGACGCGGCCAACACGGAGCTGCAGATCGCCGCCAACGCCATCCGCGAAATCCTCGGCATGACGACGGACGCGTTCTGCGAAAACGATCTGGACAAGGCCATGCTCGTCGAGCCGCTCGAGCAGGTGATCGACGAACTGACCGCGCAGATCAAGGATCATCACATTCACCGCCTGACCGGCGGGCAGAGCACCATCGAGCACGGCTTTGTGCTCGGCGACCTGCTGACGAATTTCGAGCGCGTCTCCGACCACTGCTCCAACATTGCGGTGTGCATCATTCAGATCCACCGCTCCGTGTTTGACACGCACGAATACCTCAACGATTACAAGGCCGGTGAAAACAGCCAGTTCACCGCCGTGTTTCACGACTACGCGAAGAAATACGCGCTGCCGGCCGATTGAGAACGGCACAACAACCAGGCGGACGCGCCGCAGAACGATGCTGCAGCGCGCCCGTTTTATTATAACTAACCATAAAAAAAGAGGCCGGTCGCCTTGCGGTGATCGGTCTCCTGCTTTTGTATGCAATTACTGCTCCACGGCGTAAACGCTGACCTTTTTGCGGTCGCGGCCCATGCGCTCGAATTTGACGGTGCCGTCGATCAGCGCGAACAGGGTGTCGTCGGAACCGATGCCGACGTTGTTGCCGGGATGGATGTGGGTGCCTCTCTGACGGACAAGGATGTTGCCCGCAAGCACAAACTGACCGTCCGCTCTCTTCGTGCCGAGACGCTTGGATTCGGAATCACGGCCGTTGCGGGTGGAACCCATACCTTTTTTATGCGCAAAAAGCTGAATGTTAATCTGAAGCATTCTGTACACCTCCGTAAATTACTTTGATAAATGTGGGATATTGCCTGGAAAGCGCGGTCAGATGCATCGCCAGACCGCGCAGGATGGCTTCGCTCTGCGGCGTCGGGGCCGCGAGACGAACGACCATGCTGCCCGCCGTCACCTGCGCCCGGGCTTGCTCGCCGAGCACATCGGTGATGGTGTTGGCCGCCAGATACGCCGCCGAGGAAACCGCCGCGCAGACGGTGTCGCTCCCCGCCGGGGCGAACATGGCGTGACCGCGAATTTCAAAGCCGGTCAACCGGTGGTCACCGATCAGAAACTTCGCCCGGATCATCGGGGAAGCTTACGCGTTGATGGCCGCGATCTCAACCTTGGTGTAAGGCTGTCTGTGACCAAGCTTGCGTTTTTCGTTCTTCTTCGGCTTGTAGGTGAAGACCGTGATCTTCTTCGCCTTGCCGTTCTTGACGACCTTCGCCGCGACGGTGGCGCCGTCCACATAAGGCGCGCCGACGGTGATGCCGTCCTCGGTGCCAACCGCGATCACCTTGTCAAAGGTGTATTCGCTTTCTGCTTCTGCGTCAAGCTTCTCGATGAAGACGGTGTCGCCCGCCTCGACCTTGTACTGCTTGCCGCCGGTTTCGATGATTGCGTACATTTCGGAAAACCTTCCTTTTTTAAGACTCGCTATTCCAGCAGCCCGATGAGCTGCCTGAGGCACACGACGTGTTTTCGGGCATACCAAGCCCGCCCCGAATAAGCGGCATGAAGTATTATAGCACAGGTTTTCAAGGATGTCAAAGGTTTTTTTCCGGTTTTTGAAAAAATTTATTGCCCGTTGACGTCCGTATAATTGGCCTGCTGATACGGCGTCTGCTGCGCCGGCGGTTCCGGCATGATCAGCGCCATCACAACGTAAACGATGACCGGCGAACCGATCACGAAAATCGAGAGCAGCACATAGGCGATGCGCAGCACGGTGGAATCCATGCCGATATACTCCGCCAGGCCGCCGAGCACGCCGCAGATCTTTTTGTCCGTGTTGCTGCGATACAGCTTCTTCTCCATTTCAGACACCCTTTCTTTAATAGTATTTTATTCTTTGATTCCGTTCTGCGCCTTGCACGCCGCAAGCGTGTTGCGCATGAGCATGGTGATCGTCATCGGGCCGACGCCGCCGGGCACGGGCGTGATCAGCGACGCTTTCGGCGCCACCGCGTCGAAATCCACATCGCCGCAAAGCTTCCCGTTTTCATCCCGATCCATGCCCACGTCGATCACGATCGCGCCGTCCTTCACCATGTCGGCGGTGACGAATTTCGGCTTGCCGACCGCCGCGACCAGCAGATCCGCCTGCCGCGTGATCGCGGCCAGATCCTTGGTGCGGGAGTGGCAGATCGTCACCGTGGCGTTCGCGGCAAGCAGGAGCATCGCCATGGGCTTGCCCACGATATTGCTCCGACCGAGCACGACGCAGTGCATCCCCGCGGGATCGACGCCCTCATATTTGAGCATCTGCATCACGCCCATCGGCGTGCAGGGCATCAGGTTCCCCTTGCCCACGGAAAGCAGGCCGACGTTGACGGGATGGAAGCAATCGACGTCCTTTGCGGGCGAGATCCGCTCGAGCACCGCGCTTTCATCGATGTGCGCGGGCACGGGCAGCTGACAGAGAATGCCGTTGATCGAAGCGTCCGCGTTGAGCCGGTCGATCAGCGCAAGCAGTTCTTCGGTCGTCGTTTCCTCCGGCAGCGCGTATTCCGCCGAGCGCACGCCGATTTTCGCGCAGGCGGCTTTTTTATTGTTGACGTATACGCGGGAGGCGGGATCCTGCCCGACAATGATCACGGCCAGCGCCGGTTCGATGCCCCGCGCCTTGAGCAAATCCACCTCCTGCGCCAGAAGCGCGAGATGATGGTCGCGGATCTGCTTGCCGTCAATGCGTTTTTCAGCTGCAATCTCCATGGGGATCCTCCTCTTTCAATCGTATCCTATCAGATAAAAATCATGAAATCCTTGCGAAAATCTTACGAATGTTCAACAATTGCCTGCGTGCGCTGCGCGACCCATGCCTCGGTGTCGGCGATCGCCTGCGCGCGCGCCTTTTCCTCCTGCTCGGAGAAATAGTCGACGCCGTCAATGGGCTTGGGATGCTTCGTATACCTGATCCAGAGCGTCACGAGCACAACGGCGCAGACCAGCGCGAGCACAATGGAAATCACCTGCGAGATGCGCAGCGTGGTGCCGGCGATATAAAGGCTGTCCGTGCGCAGACCCTCGACGATCGCGCGCTCCGTGCCGTACCACACGCCGTAGCACAGCGCCATCTGGCCGCTGAATTTCCGCGCCTTGCGCAGGATGATGTAAAGCACGGCGAAGCCGACCAGGCAGGAAATTGACTCATAGAGAAACGTCGGATGCACCGGCTTGTCCGGCTCCATCGTGATCCCGTTCTCGGCAAAGAAGGCCTGATGCGTGACGATATACTCGCGCACCTTTTCGCTCCACATGCCCCAGGGCGCATCGGTGTTGGTGCCGAAGGCCTCCTGGTTGGTGAAGTTGCCCCAGCGGCCGATCCCCTGCCCGATCAGAAAGCTCATGGTCGCCATATCCAGCAGATTGGGGATGCTGAGCTTGCGCACCCGGCACACGACGAAGGCCGCAAGCAGCCCGAGGATCAGCCCGCCGTAGATGGCGAGGCCGCCGTTCCAGATCTGCGGGATCTCGGCGAGATTCTCGCCGTAATAATCCCAGCGGGAAAAGACGTAGTAAAGCCTGGCGCCGACGATGCCGGCGAGCGTGCCGTAGATGAGCACGTCCACCATTTTATCCAGACTGATTTTCCACTTCCAGGCGATCCGCCCGCCGAACAGCACGGCCAGCAGGAAGCCGAACGCGATGATCGCGCCGTACCATTTGATCTCGACCGGATGGCCGAACAGCTCAAAGCTTGCGAGCGTGGAGGCCACATGAAACGGTCGGTCGCCCAGCGCGGTGAAATAGACATCGGTATAATCAGACATCGGCAGTCTCCTTTTGCACAGGCACGATCACGGACAGGGCGGACGCCTTGTCCTGCAGCAGCGCAAGCTGCGCCTGCGCCTGCTCGAACGTGACCTGCTTGCAGGCCGCGATCTCCGCGAACGGCGGATCGCCGCAAAGCCAGAGATCCAGCAGCAGATTGGCCGTTGCGCCGATCTCGTTGTAGCACATCACGGATTTGCCGTAGAGCTTGCGTTTCGCGCGCTCGAAGGCCTCCGGATCGAGCCCCTGCTTGCGCACCTTGCGAAGCTGCGCGCGGATCTGCTTGACCGCGGCTTCGGGGTCGCGGCTGGTGCCGCCGATCATCACGCAGGCGTAGCCGTGGCCGCAGAAGAGCTCCGCGCCGAAGCCCATGTCGATCAGTTCCTCATCCAGCAGCTCGCGGAACAGCGGCGAGGAGCGCCCGACCAGCGCCTCGAGCGCGATATCGGTCGCCGTTTCCTCGGCCAGGGTCAGCTCCGGCGTCTTGAGATCCAGCTTGTAGCCGAGCAGGAACTGCTTTTCCGCCACGGGCATGGCCTGCTCGATATAAGACTGCACCGGCGCCGGCTTCTCCGGCACGAATTTCCGCTCGCAGGGCGCGCCTTTTTTCTTGATCAGGCAGCGGTCCACCAGCGCAAACACCGTTTCCGGCTCAACGCCGCCGACCACGGTCAGCGCCATGTTGGCGGGATTGTAAAATGTGTCATACAGCCGGTAAAGCAGGTCGGCGTCGATCTCGGCGATGGACGCCTGCGTGCCGGCAATATCGATGCGCACGGGATGCGTTTTATAAAGCGCGCACAGGAGGTTGAACATCACCTGCCAGTCCGGCTCGTCCTGATACATCCGGATCTCCTGCCCGATGATGCCCTGCTCTTTATCGACGGTTTCCTGGGTAAAAAACGGTTTCTGCACGAAATCCAGCAGGATCTCCAGCGACGCCTCGATCTCGCTCGAGCCTTTGAACAGATAGGCCGTTTTTTCAAAGCTGGTGTAGGCATTCGCGCTCGCGCCGGTTTTTTCAAAGCGCTCGAACGCGTTGAGCTCCTCGCTCTCAAACAGCTTGTGCTCGAGAAAATGCGCCGTGCCCTCGGGGATGGTTTCAAACACGCCGTCCGCGTTTTTGACCGCGGTATCGATCGAGCCGTACCGCACGCCGAACAGCGCGTAAACCGAATCGTAGCCCGCCTTGGGCAGCACACGGACCTCCAGCCCGGAGCTGTGCTTGCCGACATAGACGGTCTCGCCGAGCTTTGCGTCGGTATATTTTTTGGTCCTCATGCCTTTGCCTCCTCTGTTTTCTCCGCGGAGAGCATATAGATCGAATCAATGGAAATGCGCTTGGCCGCAGCGCACACGTCCTCCATCGTGACCTCCTCGATCGCCGCGATCCGCGCCTCCTGCGTGCAGATCTCAGGCTGCAGCACCTGGGCGCTGTACCATTCCAGGATCGCATAGGGCGACGCGGGCGTCAGCCGCTCGCGCAGGGAGCGCTTGGAAGCGTCGAGCAGCGCGGGATCGGTCTTGCTGTTGCGCAGGTCGGACAGCTGGCTGAGGATCTCCGCCGAAGCCTTGCGCTCCATCTCGGTATCGATGCCGCTCTCCACGATCAGCAGACCCTTGGAGGCGACCAGACGCGACCAGCAGTAATAGGCCAGGCTCATCTTCTCGCGCACGTTGGCGAAGAGCTTGGAATAGGTGCCGCCGCCGAACAGATCGTTCATCACGGTCATGGAGGCGATATGATCCAGGCTGTCGGCCATGCCGGCGCGAAAGCCGATCACCAGCTTGCCCTGATTGACCGGGAACGATTTGCTGTAGTGGTTGAACCGGCGGGCGCGCTGCACAAACTGCGTGGGCGGCGTCACCGGCGCGCGTTCGATCCGCTTGAAACCGGCGGCGAAGGCCTCGGCGATCTGCGCGGCGTCGGCCGCGCCGACCACGGTGATCTGGAAGATCGCCGTGCGCAGCAGATTGCGCCACGCGGCGTAGACGTCGGACATTTTCACCGCTTCGATCTCCTCCACGGTGCCGTATTTCGGCTTGCCGTACAGCTCGTTCTGGCACATGTTCGCGATCAGCTGCTCATACGCATAGGTGCGCTTGTCGTTCAGCTCCTCCTCCACGCGCTGGATCAGCAGACGCTTTTCCGCCTGCAGCGCCGCCGCGCCGAAGCTGGCGTTTTTGACGTTCGGGCGGAAGATCAGATCGGCCAGCAGCTGCGCGCTCTCGGCGGCGATGCTCTCCTTGGTGAGAGCGAATTTATCCGCAAGGCAGGTCAGCTGCAGGCGCAGCACCTGCGCTTCGCCGATTTTGGAGATATCCGCGCCGATGGACGCGCCGTAAAGCGCATCCAGCTTGCCCTGCAGCTGCGTCATATCGGGATAGGCGCGGCAGGAGCGCTTGAGCAGATAGAGCAGCAGGGCGTTCGCCGCCATATGCTCATCCATCGGCAGCGCCATGGAAACGGAAATGCACGCGGTTTTGAAGCGATCGGTCGGCTCCGCCACCAGACGGACGCCGTCCGCGAGCACGTTGATCTGAGGCATGGGCTCACTTCCTTTGCAAGTTTTATTGAGAATCAAAGATCGTTTTCGATCAGCTGTTCATAGGTTTCCCGCTTGATGATCATGCGGGCCTGCCCCTCGTTCGCCAGGATCACGGGCAGGCGGGGAATGCGGTTGTAGTTGGACGCCATGGAGTAGGTATATGCGCCGGTGGAAAGCACGGCCACATAGTCGCCGGGCTCGACCGGCTGCAGCGGCGCGTTTTCCTGAATCAGGTCGCCGCTCTCGCAGCATTTGCCGGCCAGGGTGATGCGCGTTGAACGCGGCTGATCCGCCTTGTTTGCGCAGACCAGCTCGTAATCCGACTGATAGAGCGCATAGCGGGGATTGTCGCCCATGCCGCCGTCTATGGAAACGAAGGTGCGGATGCCGGGGATCGTCTTGACGCTGCCGACGGTGTAGACCGTCACGCCCGCCGCGCCGACGATCGAACGGCCGGGCTCGATGAGCACAAACGGCATCGGGAAGCCGAGCGACTGCGCCTTCTCCCGGAGCGCGTGCGCCACGGTGCGCATGAAATCATTATAAGGAATCAGCGGATCGCTCTCCAGATACTTGATGCTGAAGCCGCCGCCGAGATTGAGCTCCCGCAGCGTCGTGCCGGTTTCCGTCTGCACGAGATGCATGAAATCGAGCATCACTTCCGCCGCGAGGACGAACGGATCCGGCGTGAAGATCTGCGAGCCGATGTGGCAGTGCAGGCCGCGCAGCTTCAGATTCGGCATGCCGAGCGCTTCCTTGACCGCCGCCATCGCTTCGCCCGTTTCCAGCGCGAAGCCGAATTTGGAATCGATCTGCCCCGTGCGCACGAAATCATGGGTGTGCGCGTCGATGCCGGGCTTGATGCGCAGCATGATGCCCACGGTCTTGCCCTTTGAGCGCGCAATGGCGTCGAGCGTTTCCAGCTCCGTGATATTGTCAACGATGACGCGCCCGACGTTGTTGTCCACGGCCATGACCAGCTCGTCATATGTTTTATTATTGCCGTGAAACACGATTTTATCGACCGGGAAGCCGACGGAAAGCGCCGTATACAGCTCGCCGCCGGAAACGACGTCCAGCCCCGCGCCCTCCTGCATGGTGATGCGGCACAGCTCCTTGCAGTTGAAGGCCTTGCTCGCGTAAATGACCAGCCCGTTGCCGCCGTAAATCTCCTCGATCGCGGCGCGGAACGCGCGCAGATTGGCGCGGATGAGCGCTTCGTCAAAGATGTAAAGCGGCGTGCCGTACTCCTTTGCCAGTGCGACGGTATCGCAGCCGCTCACGCACAAATGGCCGCTAGCGTTCACCGTCAGTCCGTCCGAAACATACATTTTTATTTCCTCCTATTCCGCAGCGGCCGCGATGACCGCTTTCAATTCTTCCACCCCGGTGCCCTTCACCGCGGAAAACTCGATGACCTGCGCATCCGCGTAGGCGGCAAGCTCCTGCTGCAGCGCTGCGCGGCGGGCCGCCGTTTCCGATTGATTGAGCTTGTCGGCTTTGGTCAGCACGATCACGAACGGGATGCCGCGCGCCTGCAGGAACTGCAGCATCGTTTCATCATCCGCAGAGGGCGGATGGCGCATATCGATCAGCTGCACCACAAGTGCGATCCTGCGTTCCGACTGAAAGAAGCCCTCCATCAGCTCCGCCCAGCGCTGCCGCTCGCTTTTTTCGCGCCTGGCATAGCCGTAGCCGGGCAGGTCGACGAACAGCGCGCCGTCCCCGCGGAAGAAATTCACCGTCACCGTTTTGCCCGGCACGGAACTGACGCGGGCAAGATTCTTGCGGTTGAACAGCTTATTGATCAGCGAGGACTTCCCGACGTTGGAACGCCCGGAAAACACGATTTCCTTCTGCGTCGAGGCCGGCAGCTGCCGCGCCGTGCCGTAGGACGCCAGATACTGTATTTGATCGAATCTCATTTTCTTCCTCTCATGATTGCCGCACGCCGCGCCGGGCAGGCGTTTCCGCCGTCGGAAGCGGACGTTTGCGTTCCTGCTTGACGGGCAGCGGCTCGAGCGCCTGCGCCCAGACCTCGCCGGCGGTGCGCACCGGCACGAACGCGACGGTCTGCTTGACCTTGGGATCCACCTCGTCCAGATCCGGCACATTCTCCGCCGGAATGATCACGGTGCGGATGCCCGCTTTATACGCGGCCATGGATTTTTCCTTCAGCCCGCCGATGGGCAGCACGCGCCCGCGCAGCGTGATCTCGCCGGTCATGGCGACCTCCTTGCGCACGCGCCGCCCGCTCAGCGCAGAGCACAGCGCGGTGGCGATGGTCACGCCGGCCGAGGGCCCGTCCTTGGGCGTCGCGCCCTCCGGCACATGGATGTGAATATCCTTGTCTTTATAGAACGTGGGGTCGATCCCCTGCTCCGCGGCCACGGCGCGCAGATAGCTCACCGCCGCCTTCGCGCTCTCGCGCATCACTTCGCCCAGGGAGCCGGTCAGCTCCAGCTTGCCCGTGCCGTCCAGCACGGCGGCCTCGACCTCGAGCATCTCGCCGCCCACGCTCGTCCACGCCAGCCCGTTGACAACGCCGATCTCGTTTTCGCCCTTGATCGGCTCGCGTTTGTATTTCTGCGCGCCGAGCAGCCCTTCCAGATCCTCCGGTCGCACCGTGATGCGGCCGGTGAAGCCGTCGGCAAACCGCATGGTCGCTTTGCGGCACAGCGCGGCGATCTGCTGCTCGAGCCGGCGCACGCCCGCCTCGCGGGTATAGCCCTCGATCACGGCGTTGATCGCCTCGTCCGTGATGCGCAGCTTCCTGCCGTTCAGACCGTGCTGCTGCAGCTGCTTGGGAATCAGATGCTCTTTTGCGATATGGTATTTTTCCTCCACCGTATAGCTGCCCAGCTCGATGATCTCCATGCGGTCGCGCAGCGGCTCCGGAATATTCGCCATCACGTTCGCCGTGGTCAGAAACAGCACGCGGCTCAGGTCGAACGGCAGCTCGATGTAATGATCGCGGAACGAGAAATTCTGCGCGGGATCCAGCACCTCCAGCAGCGCGGAGGTCGGATCGCCTTTGTAGTCGGCGGAGAGCTTGTCCACCTCGTCGAGCAGGATCAGCGGATTCGCCGTGCCCGCCTGCTGCAGCGCCTCGATGATGCGCCCCGGCATGGAGCCGATATAGGTTTTGCGGTGGCCGCGGATCTCCGCCTCATCCCGCACGCCGCCGAGCGAAATGCGGGCGTATTTGCGCCCCGTTGCGCGGGCGACGGATTTGGCGATCGAGGTCTTGCCCACGCCCGGCGGGCCGACCAGACAGAGGATCTGCCCCTGGATGCCGGGCGCAAGGATCTGCACCGCGATGGATTCCAGGATCCGCGTTTTGATTTTCTCCAGCCCGTAATGATCCTCCTCGAGGATTTTGCGGGAGCGTTTGATATCCTTCGTTTCTTTGGAATACACGCCCCAGGGCAGCGAAAGGCAGGCCTCCAGATAATTGCGGCTCACCGCCGCCTCCGGGGACTGCGGGGAATACTTCTCGAAGCGGTCGCATTCTCTGCGCAGCTTCTCCTTGACCTCGTCGCTCGCCTTGATCGCGTCGATCTTTTCGCGGAATTCCGCCGTTTCGTCCAGCTGACTGCCGCCGAGCTCCTGCGAGATGATCTTCATCTGCTCGCGCAGATAGTATTCCCGCTGGTTGTCGTCGATCTGATCCTGCACCTTGGCGTTGATTTCCTCCTCGATGGCCAGCAGGCGCGTCTCCTCGGTCAGAAGCAGGTTCATCTGCTCGAGCCGGCGCACCGGATGGATCGTGGCCAGGATCTGCTGCTTGTCCGCGGCGTCGAGCATGATATTGCTCGCGACAAAATCCGCCAGGCGGCCCGGCGCGTTCTCCTGCATGACGGTTTCGATGATATCCGTCAGCATCTGCGGGGCGACGTCGGCATATTCCGCAAAGGTATCCTTGCAGTGACGCACAAGGGCTTTGATATACTCCTGCTTGTCCGCGCGCACTGCGGGCGTTTTGACGGCGAACACCATGGCGGACAGGAACGCGCCGTCGCATTTGCAGTCGAGCATCCGCGCGCGGCTGATGCCCTCCACCGCCACGCGCACCACGCCGTTGCTGCCGGGCATCTTCAGCAGATGCTTGACCACGGCGATCGTGCCGATCTCATAAAGGCCGTCCGCCTCGGGGTCGTTCTCCGCCTCGTTTTTCTGCGCGACGAGGAATAAATATTGATCCGTTTCCATGGCTTTCTGCACGGCCCGCACGGATTTTTCTCTGCCGACGTCAAAATGCGTGAACGCGCCGGGGAAAACGACCATCCCCCGCAGCGCCACGGTCGGCAGCACACGAATTTCACTGTTGTTGCGTTCCATACTATCTCCTTCGGCCCGGGCGGCGCCCGGGATCACGTTATAACACTCCACATTACTCCATTGTAGAATGTCATTATATAATATTATAACAGAACCGTCAACCGCTTTTTTCGCAAAAAAGTGAGAAATTTGAAAACGATGTGTGAACGGCGCGCGCCGCAGCGCCGGAAACGCAGAAATGCGGCCGGTCCCAGAGAACCGGCCGCATCGATGACAGCAGACTGCTTTTTATGCGTTTTTCAGCTCGCGCTCGAGCCAGATCGCGCCGAGATCCATCGCGCTGTAAAGGCCGCGGCGCTCCGCTGTGTTGAGAATGCGATCCTTCATGCGCAGGGTCGGATCGGTGCTGATCAGCTGCACCTTTACGCGGTCGGCAACTTCCATGCCATTGACCTCTTTGGTGCTTGTGATCTGAATGACGATCACGCATTTTTCGCTCATATAGCCGTAATAGATCGTTTTGCCGCTGCGCACGAGCGGACGCTCTTTATACATCAGGAATTCGTTCTTTTCCGCCATGGACGGTCTCCCTCCTTCATTCGATTCCGAGATAGCACTTGACCATCGCCTGAAGAAGCTCATCCCGGTCGAGCCTCCGGACAAGACTGCGTGCATTGTTATGCGTCGTGATATAGGTCGGATCCTCCGACAGAATATAACCGACGATCTGGCTGATGGAATTGTAACCCTTCTCATTCAGCGCCTCATACACCGCCAGCAGGTTCTTTTTCATCTCGGCTTCGTTTTCGTCCTTGATGGAAAATTTGATCGTTTTATCCGTCATGAGAACACCTCCGTCTCCGTTCGCATCTGCTTACTCTTTTATTATATATCAAATTTCACAAGAAAGCAATGCTTTTTTTCAGATTCCCGATTCTTCCCTGCCGCCGGGCGTTCAGGCGCGCAGAACCACGTTGATTTTTGCCAGATTTTCGATGATCCGGTCGATCCAGCCCTGGACCTCCTCCATCTCGAGCGTGCGGTCCATCGCCGTGAAGAGCAGGCGCACCGTGATGCTCCGGACGCCGAGCTTCTCATAGGTGTCGATCACGCGCACGCTTTCCAGCTCGGCAAGGCCGAGGCTGTTCCAGCAGGCGGCCAGATCGGAGAATTTCGTCTGTTCGGGCAGCACCAGCGAAAGGTCGGAATAGGTGGACTGCTGCGTGCTCGGCTCGCGGAAGGCGATCGCTGCGGCGTTGACGGCGTGGAACTTGTCCATATCCAGCTCGACGCCGACCGCGCGGCCGATCTTGTCGAGCTTCGCGGCGTTGGCGGGATGCAGCGCGCAGAGCGTGCCGATCGCCGTGCCGTCCACGGAGATCTCCGCCGTATTCTTCGGATGCTGCCAGGCGTGGGCCGGCGTGATCTTGGCGTAGGACGCGGGCTTCTGCTTGATTTCGCCGATCAGGGCGTTGACCAGGGCGACCGCGCGCAGATAGAGCGCTTTCTCGTCGCCGCTCTTATCATAGAGCACGATGCCCAGATGCTTGCGCTCGTTCGCTTCGCCCGTCGGCTTCGTGCCTTCCACCACGCGGCCGATCTCAAACAGGCCGTAGCGGTCGGCGAAGTCCTTGTTCTCCGCCGCGATGGACAGAAGCGTGGGCAGCATCGCGTTGCGCAGCACGCCGTTTTCGGAATTCTCGATGTTGAGCACGGTCACGTTCGGCTCCACGGGAATGCCGAGCTTTTTGAATTTGCGCCCGTCGCACCAGACGTAGGAATGCACCTCGTGCAGGGCGAACTTTTTGACCAGCAGATCCTGCACCTCCGCGTCCTCAAGCCGGGCGTAATCATTCGGCACGGGCTTGAGCGGGCTGCGGGTGGTGGTGATTTTGAAGTTGTCGTAGCCGTAGATGCGGGTGATTTCCTCGATGATATCGGCCTTGATCGTCACATCCTTGGTCGCGCGCCAGGAGGGCACGGAGACCGTGAAATTGCCGTCGGCATAGGTCACGCCGAAGCCGAGCGCGGTCAGCGTCTTGCAGATGCGCTCGTCGCTGATCTCGATGCCGGTGTAGCGGTCGACATAGGCCTTGTCAAAGCTGAGGGACACGGGCGGATATTCCTTGCAGACGACGTCCGTCACCTGTGAGGCGACGCGCGCGTCGGGATCGATCTCCTTGACGAGCTGCACGAAGCGGCCGACGGCCTCCATGGTCAGCGTGGGGTCGAGCATTTTTTCGTAGCGGGCGCTCGCATCCGTGCGGTGGCCGAGGCGGGAGGAGGATTTGCGCACGCTGATGCCGTCGAAGTTGGCGCTCTCGAGCACCACGGCGCCGGTATCCTCGACGATTTCGGAATCCAGGCCGCCCATGATGCCGGCGATCGCGGTCGGCTCATCGCCGTTCCAGATCATCAGCGTATCGGTATCGATCTCACGCTCCACGCCGTCCAGGGTCGTGAATTTCATCGGCGCCTGCGGGGTGTCCACGCCGATGCAATCGATCTTCGCGGCGTTGAAGGCGTGGGTCGGCTGCCCGATCTCGAGCATGATATAGTTGGTCACGTCCGCGAGCAGATTGATGCCGCGCATGCCGCAATAATAGAGCCGGATGCGCATATCGAGCGGGCTGACGTGCTTTGTGATATTGTCCATTTTGACGCAGGAATAGCGATAGACCAGATCCGGCCGGCCGATCGACACGGCCACCTGTTCGTCGCCGTCATAGCTTAAGTCGCCGAGGGTCAGCGGCTTGAGCGCGCGGCCGGTCAGCGCGGCGAATTCGCGGGCGATGCCGTAATGGCCCCAGAGGTCGGGACGGTTCGTCAGAGACTTGTTGTCGACCTCGAACACGATATCGTCGATCGGGAAAATCGCTTTGAGATCCGTGCCGTTGGGCGCGTCGGTTTCCAGCTCCATCAGGCCGGAATGATCGTCGCTGATGCCCAGCTCTTTTTCAGAGCAGCACATGCCCTCGCTCGGGAAGCCGGCGACGGTCGCCAGCTTGATCTCCCCTGCCGGCACGCGGCCGCCCGCGAGCGCGAGCGCGACCTTCATGCCCGCGCGGACATTCGGCGCGCCGCAGACGATATCGCACACCTTGCTGCCGGCGTCGACCTTCAGCAGATGCAGCTTCTGAGAGTTGGGGTGCGCCTCGACGGAGAGGATCTCGCCGACCACGACGTTCTGCACGTCGGCGCCCTTTTCATAGATTTCCTCCACCTCGGCGGTGGCCAGCGTAAAGCTGTTGATCAGCTTTTTGATGTCCAGACCCGAGAGGTCCACATAATCCTTGATCCAGTTGATAGATACAAACATACCGTTATGCCTCCTTGCTCTCATCCGGGCGGGTGAAGGATTTTTCCGTAAACTGCGAAAGCGCCTTCAGGTTGCCGCCGTTGAACACGCGGATATCCTTCACGCCGTAGCGCATCATGGCCAGACGGGTCAGGCCGAGTCCGAACGCGAAGCCGGTGTATTCCTCGGGATCGATGCCCGCTGCCGTGAGCACGTTGGGATGGATCATGCCGCAGGGGCACAGCTCCAGCCAGCCGGAATCCTTGCAGGAGGGGCAGCCCTTGCCGCCGCAGATCAGGCACTGGATATCCAGCTCAAAGCCGGGCTCGACGAACGGGAAGAAGCCCGGGCGCAGGCGCACCGTCACATCCCGCTGGAACACCTCGGACAGCATGGTTTTCATGAAATAAATCAGGTTGGAAATGGAGATATCGCGGTCCACCATGATACCCTCCATCTGGAAAAAGGTATTCTCATGGCAGGCGTCGATCTTCTCGTTGCGGAAGCAGCGGCCGGGGAAGATCGCGCGGATCGGCTGACCGTTGACCAGATTCTCCTTGTATTTGCGCAGGATCGTATTCTGCGCGGCGGAGGTATGCGTTTTCAACAGCTGGCCGGAGGAAAGATAATAGGTATCCTGCATATCGCGCGCGGGATGATGCTTCGGGATGTTCAGCGCCTCAAAGCAGTTGTAGTCGTCCGTGATCTCGGAGTAATCCTCCACGGCAAAGCCCATGCTCAGGAAGATATTCTCCATCTCGCGGCGCACAAGCGTGATCGGATGATAGGAGCCGAGGTCGTCGTCGGTGGGCATGGACTCATCATAGCTTTCCGTCGCGTCGATGAGCATCTGCTCCTCGAGCTTTTTCAGCTCCTCCACACGCGCGGCAAGCGCGCGCTCGATGAACTGCTTGGCCTCGTTGATGCGCTGGCCCGCTTCCTTCTTGCGCTCGTTGGGCACGTTGCGCAGCTCCTGCATCAGCCCGGCAATATACCCTTTTTTGCCGAGAAATTCGATGCGCAGCTGCTCCATTTCCGCCGCTTTGCCCGCGGCGGCAGCGCGTTCTTCAAAGAGCTTTTTCAGCTCGGCTGGCGATTGAAACATACGAACCATTCCTTTCTGTTTTCAAGCAAAAACGCCCCCGGCCGTCTGATGACGGCCAGGGACGAATCAGTTCCGCGGTACCACCCTGCTTCCCGGCCTGTGCCGGGCGCTTCGTTGCCGTTAACGGCGGCTGGCCGTCGCGCCCTACTGACCGCAGACGCGGCGTTCCGGCGCGCCGCTCCCGGAGGAACTTCCGTTTTCGTCTGCCGCGCCGCTCGCAGCCAAGGCGGCGCTCTCTGGGGACAGGGGCGGGAAAACGTACTGCAATCCGTTCACAGCGTTTCAATATTGAGAAATATTTTATCATAAAACGCGCTGCATTGCAAGCGGTTTTGCAAGAAAAATTCCGCTGCAGACGCCCGCGCGGCATCTCCGTGCAAAAAAGCTAAAATTATTTGTATAAAATCAGAATTTATTATTGAATTTAGATAATAAAAATGTTAAAATGAAACGAATATGAATCTAGGAGGGATTGTATTGAGCAGCACACCGTCCAAAGACAAGCTGGTCCAGACGCTGGTGGATTCCTACGGCGATTGGTTTTTGGATGCATCCAAACGGGAGCGCGGCCAAATGACTTCGGCACTGTATCCCTATGACACGATGTTTTCCCCGATCACAATCAACCGTATGACCGTCAAGAACCGCCTGGTGATGGCGCCCATGGGCAACATCTCCATGTGCGATGAAACCGGCCGTCCGAACGAAAAAATGCTGGCCTACTTCACCGAGCGCGCCAAAGGCGGCGTCGGTCTGATCACGACCGGCCTGATCCCCGTCACGCACGGCATCGACAACTCCCTGACGGAGCTGGGCGAGCTGAGCTATTTCCCGCGCATCGACCGCAGCCGCACCGTGTTCGCTGGCTGGCGCGATCTGGCCGCGAACTGCCACGCCTACGGCTCCAAGATCTTCATTCAGATCACCGCGGGCCTCGGCCGCGTGGGCAACCCGCAGTGCCTGACCACGCAATTCAAGCTGCCGGTCTCCGCCTCGTGGAATAAAAACTGGTATATGCCCGAGGTGCCCTGCATGCGCCTGTCGGATCACAAGCTCAAGAAGATGATCAACAACGTCGGGCAGGCCGCCGCCGACGCGAAGGCGATGAATCTGGACGGCGTTTATCTGCACGGCCACGAGGGCTATCTGATCGAGCAGATGACGAATCCCGCCTTCAACCGCCGCAAGCTCGGCCGCTATGCCGACTGGCAGGCCTTCGGCATCGATATGATCAAAAAGATCCGTGAACGCACGGACGACCGCTTCCCGATCATGTACCGCATCGACCTCTCCCTCGCGCTCAACGAAACCTACGGCGACCGGATGGACACGCCGGCGCTTAAGAAATTCAAGAACGGACGCACACTCGCCATGACGCTCGAATACATGAAGAACCTTGTGGCGGCGGGCGTGGATATGTTTGACGTCGACCTGGGCTGCTATGACAACTGGTGGCTCCCGCATCCGCCCGGCTCCATGCCGCCCGGCTGCTATCTCGACATCGCGAAGCTGACCGTCGATTACTTCAAAGAGAACAAGATCGTTTCCAACGCCGGTCTGCCCGTGCCCGTGGTGGCGGTGGGCAAGCTCGGCTATCCGGATCTCGCGGAGCAGGCGCTGCGCGACGGCAAGTGCGACATGGTCATGCTCGGCCGTCCCCTGCTGGCCGACCCGCAGTGGCCGAATAAGGCGCGCACCGGCAAGGTGGATCAGATCCGCCCGTGCATCGGCTGCCAGGAGGCCTGCCTGAACGAATTCGTCGAGGGCGGCCACCCGCAATGCGCGGTCAACCCGCGCACGGCCTTCGAGGAGCTCTATCCCGAAACGCCGGCGCAGGCCGAGAAGCCCTGCAAGATCGCCGTGATCGGCGCAGGCCCGGCCGGCATCATGTGCGCGGTCACGGCCGCGCGCCGCGGCCACACGGTCGATCTGTTTGAAAAAGCCGACCGCATCGGCGGCCGCCTCAACAGCGGCAGCGTGCCGGGCTTCAAATTCGACGTCGGCAACTATCTGGCCTATCTCAAACGGACAGTCGCGCGCGCGGAGCAGGACTACGCCTTCAAGCTGCATCTTTCCACCGAAGCGACGCCGGAAGCGATCAAGGCGGCCGGTTACGACAAGATCGTCGTCGCCGCCGGCACGAAGGATATTGAATTCAAACTCCCCGGCTATGAAACGGCGAACACCGTGCAGGCCGTTGCCGTGCTGGATCAGCCCGCGCTGATCGAGAACGCGAAATCCGTGGTCGTCATCGGCGGCGGCGTGGTCGGCTGCGAGACCGCCTATTTCCTGAACAAGGAATGCGGCAAGGACGTGACCGTGATCGAAATGACGCCCTACTTCATGAACCACACCTGCACGGCAAACCGCGGCCATCTGCTCAAGAGCATGTATGACTCGAACGTCAAGCTCCTCAACTGCACGAAGCTGCTTTCCTTCGAAAAGGACGGCGTGAAGGTCTCGCGCAATCACCATAAGAACGTGCCCGATCCCTATCTGACCTGGTCGCCGATCCTGCCGGAGAACGTGCTCAATCCGCTGGCAAAAACCATCGGCGAAGACTTCAGCGAAGAAACGATCAAGTGCGACGCCGTGGTGCTCGCGGGCGGCGGGCGCGCGGACGAGGCGCTGTTCTACGCATTCCGCAAGGCTTGCGGCGACAAGGAAGTTTACAATATCGGCGACAGCTTCAAGGGCGGCAAGGTCTTTGAGGCGACCAAATCCGGCTATCTGCTGGCACTCTCATTATAATAAGGAGGGAACCTGATGGAATACAAAATGACACTCACGCCTGAGGAACAGGCGATCCTCAATGGCGAACAGGGCGAAACCATGGCCAAGGTCATGAAAACGCTGGTCATGTACGGCGACGCCTTCGGCGCAACGAAGCTCGTGCCGGTCACGAGCCGCATGGGGCATCTGGTGACCAGCTTCGGTCTCGGCGTCATGTCGCCGGTCTATGACCTGATGGATGAGCTGATCGACAACGGCGCGCTCTCCGGGCAGAAATTCTCCGTGGACCCCAAGCCGCTCGACCCGAAGGTCCCCGCGTCCCTGCTGCAGAAGCTGGTGTTCAAGAAGTTCATGTACAACGCGCAGGACAGCTACGACGCGCAGCTGGCAAAGCTCGGCCTGCTGGATGAGAACTCCTACACCTGCACCTGCTACATGGATGAGGTCGGCAACACTCCGCAGCCCGGCGACGTGCTCTCCTGGGCGGAATCCTCCGCTGTGGTCTATGCCAACTCCGTGCTCGGCGCGCGCTGCAACCGCAATTCCGGCATCATCGAGCTGTTCGGCTCCATCGCCGGCAAGGTGCCCTATTTCGGCCTGGTGACCGACGAGGGCCGCGAGGCGACCTGGATTGTGGAAATCAAAACCACCAAAAAGCCCGAGGCGCAGATCCTCGGCTCCGCCATCGGCATGAAGGTCATGGAGGACGTGCCCTATATCAAAGGGCTGGACGCCTGGCTGGGCAGCGAGCTGACCGACGACGTGAAGGCCTATCTCAAGGATTTCGGCGCGGCCACCGCCTCCAACGGCGCAGTCGGCCTGTATCACATTGACAATCTGACCCCGGAAGCCAAGGCGCAGGGCGAGGCCCTGATCGCAAACGGCGCGAAGGTCTATGTGATCGACGACGCCGAGCTTGAGCGCGTGAAAGCGAACTACCCGATCATGTGGAAAAACAAGAACGCCGTGCCGAAGCTCTGCTTCGTCGGCTGCCCGCATCTCTCGCTCGCGCAGCTGATCGAATGGACGGAGAACGTGGCCGCCGGGCTGAAGAAAAACGGCCTGCACAAAGTCAGCGTGCCGACCGTCTTCACCGCGGCGCCGGGCGTGATCGAAGCCTTTGAAAAAACGCCGCACGCGGCGACGCTCGCGGGCACGGGCATCGTGCTCAGCTACATCTGCCCGCTGATGTATATGAACAATCCCCTGTCCAAAAAGATGCCGGTGATCACGAATTCCAACAAGCTGCGCACCTACACCACCGCGCGCTACTACACCGGCGATGAGATTCTTGAAATCATCACAAAGGAGGTCAAGTAAGATGAAGCAATTCAAAGGACGCCCCGTGGTGCCGGGCAAATGCACGGCGCCCGCGCTGGTTTCGCACGGCGGCTTCAACACCCTCGCCTCCTTCCAGAACGCGCTGCAGTTCGGCGACAAGACCGCCAAATGCGGCGATCAGAACAATCCGGATCTCCACAAAAAGCCCATGGTCGGCACGGCCCTCTGCCTGCCGCAGACCATCGGCTCCACCACGGGCGGCATGGTGCTTTACTGCGCGAACAAAATGCAGCGCAGCCCCGCCTGCATGCTCTTCTCCGAGCACATTGATTCTCTGGCCGCCGCCGGCGCCATCCTGGCCGCCGTCTGGGGCGAGGATCCGATGCCGACCGTCGACTGCCTGGGCAAGGAATTCCTGGACTATGTGAAGGACGGCATGCAAATCACCGTGGCCGAGGACGGCACGGTCACCGTTGAGTAATCCGAAAAGAAGGGACAGAGAAACCATGAAGAAAACAATTCGCCTGTGCGCAGCGCTGCTGCTCACGCTCACTCTGCTGCTGACCCCGGTGCTGCCCGCCTTTGCCGCGGACGGCGGCCGCGACTGCCCGTATATCTATGTGCATGGCTTCATGGGCGTAGATATCCACGCGGACGCGGAGGATCCGGATTCCCCGGTCATCTGGCCGCCCTCCTCGGATACGATCCTCGACGCGGTCAAGGCCGCCCTTCCCGCCATCGCGCGCCTGGCGATCGACCACAACTATGACGCGTTCGCGGACGCGCTCATGCCTGCGGTGTCCGACATTTTCAACCCCGTCATCTGCACCCCGGAGGGCACGGTGGAGGACGGCTCCGGCCCGGTCTTCACCTATCCGGACGCCGATTCGATCACGCCGGGCTCCGAGCTGAGTTTCAAATATGACTGGCGGCTGGATCCAATCGTCATCGCCGGGCAGCTCAACGATTTCATCAATTACGTCTGCGAATCCTCCGGCTGCGATCAGGTGGTGCTGGAATGCCACAGCTTCGGCGGCGTCGTCACGCTCACCTACACCACGCTTTACGGCACGAGCCGTCTGCGCAGCGTGATGCTCAACACCACGGCGATCTTCGGCGAGGATTATAACGGCGAGCTGATGACCGGCCATCTCGGCCTCGACGCCGACGCGCTGACCGCGTATCTGAAGGCCGTGCTCAGCGACAATGAATACCGCACGGTGCTCTACGGCACGTTTGATCTGCTCAACGCCGCGGGCCTGACGGACGTGGTGTGCGCGCTGGGCAACCGGATGATCGAAAAGCTCGGCGACCGCGTGCTGCCCGAGGTGATCGTGCCGATGTTCGGCGGCTGGCTGAGCGTCTGGTCGATGGTGCCGGATCAGTTCATCGACGAAGCGACGGATTATGTATTTAATACCATATATAAAGACGACCCCACCGACCGCTCGGTGCTCGTGGGGAAGATCGAAAACTTCAACGCAAAGGTCCGCGCGGGCAAAACGCAGATGCTGCAGCAGATGAACGAGGATATGAATCTCTACGTGATGTCCCGCTACAATTTCTGCGGCGTCTTCCTGACGCCCTCGTGGAAGAATATGAGCGACACCACGGTGGACACGAAGTATTCCTCCTTCGGCGCGACCTGCGCCGAGTATGACGCAAAGCTGACCGAGGCGCAGCTCGCGGGCAAGGATCCGGCCTTCATTTCCCCGGATCAGAACGTGGACGCCTCCACCTGCCTGTTCCCGCAGCAGATCTGGTTCGTCAAGGATTTCCTGCATGCAAACACCTGCGGCGACGAGCATATCATGATCCTCACGCTGCTCTATCATGAGGGGCAGGCCGACGTCGACACCTACGAAGCCTATCCGCGTTATCTGGTCTACAACAACAAGGATCATTCCATCAAAGCGGACGGCGGCCCGACGCAATCCTTCCTGCAGCGGGTCATCGCGGCCGTCAAGGACTTCTTTGAGCGGATCCGGTTCACGCTCGAGCACCTGTTCCCGAAGGTCATCTGACGATTCTGCTTCTACGGCAAAGCAGCCGGGCCGCTGGCGGTTCGGCTGCTGTTTGCATATGGGCTGTGCGCCCGGGCGCCGATGAATCAACCTGAAAATGGCGAGGCTTTCTATGTCTTATGTAATGATCAGCGTTTCCGCGCTGCTGTTCAGTCTGGTTTTCCTCTTCAGCGACCGCTTTCGCGCGCGTTACGGCGAGGCGACGGATACGGTGCTGCAATTCACGGCCGGCGCGCACGCCGCCGGATGCGCGGCGCTGCTGGTGATCAACCGCTTCCGCCTGGAATGGACGCCCTTCACGCTCCTGGCCGCAGGGCTGGCGGCGGTGGATCTGATCCTGTTTCAGCTTTGCTCCCTGCGCGCGCTGGGCAGAACGAATCTCTCAAAGTATTCCGTGTTCAGCATGATCGGCGGGATGTCGCTGCCGTTTCTGGCGGGGCTTGTGTTCTTTCGGGAGCCGCGCGCGCCGGGCAAGCTGATCTGCCTGCTGCTCGTGGGCGCGTCCGTCGTCTGCACGATGGAGCGGGAGGAAACCGGGGGCGGCCGGGGCTATTACCTCGGCGTCTTCTTCACAAACGGACTCTACGGCGTGATCAGCAAATGGTTCAGCGCCGCAACTTTTCCGAAAACAAGCGAGGCCGGTTTTTCCGTCCTCGTTGAGGGCTTCACGGTGCTGCTCGCCCTCCTGCTGCTGCCGTTCGTGAAGCAGCGGAGCGGCCTTGTCCGCGGCACGGGGCTGCTGCACATGGGCGCCTACGGCCTGTTCTGCGCGGTCGGCAATCTGCTCCTGCTCCTTGCGCTGCGCACCCTGCCGGCCACCGCGCAGTATCCCTTCGTCACCGGCGGCGTGATGATCCTTTCCACGGTCTACAGTTGCTTTTCCGCGCAGAAGCCGGGCAAGCGGGAACTGCTCGCGGTCCTGCTCGCGCTGCTCGGCATCGCCGCGCTGCTGCTGCTCTGAGCCGCGCGCGGGAAAGTCCCTCTTTACAGCATGCAAAAAACGTGTTACTATGGCAATAGAGAACGCAAGCAAAAGGAGCGAATGAAAATGAAAAAATGCAGCCGCAAACTGCTCTGCATCGTGCTGGCGCTGACGCTGACGTTCACCGGGCCGATGCTCGGCGCGCAGGCGGCCGACGCGAAGCAGACCGCAACGAACGTCGGCGTCAAGGCGCTCGAGGTGCTGATCACCGGACTGATCGGCGGCATCAATCTCGCTGTGCCGGACAACAAGAATTTCACCAAGGTCAGCGAGCATACGACCGAGAATTTCTATGAAGGCACCACCGAATTCCTCAGCGCGCCTGCCGAACACGCCGCGTGGCAGCTCGGCTACGACAAGGAAACGCTGATTCCGGACGACGTGCTCAACGGCGAGTATTATCTCGGCGGCTTCATGACGCTCGACAACGGCATGGTCAACCGCGTGGAGGAGATCGTCGGCGGCATGGATGTGCGCACGGTGGCGCTCTCCGACGGCTCCGGCCGCGGGATCACGGTGTTTGCCAATCTCGACTGCATCGGCTTCTCCAACGGTGACATCAAGGCCATCCGCGCCCGCGTGGCCGAGGAGCTGCCCGACGTCGAATTCAACAGCATCAATATCTCCTCCACCCATTGCCACAGCTGCATCGACACGCAGGGTCTCTGGACGAATCTGCTGCCCAAGCTTCTGCGCAACCTGTTCAAATCCTATCTGCGCCTTGACATGGAGCGCGGCGTGAAGGAGGATTATGTGGAGGGCTTCCTCTATGATCAGGTCGTCGCCTCGATCAAAAACGCCGTGGCGGATCTGACGCAGGGCACCATGACCCTCGCGGTCAAGACGCTGAATCCCGACTATTTCAATAACCGCAACCGCAAATCCGCGACCGCGCTGATTTCCGACCTCACCCGTCTGACCTTCACGCCCGCGGATTCCTCCCGCAAGCCGACCATGCTCGTCAACCTTGCAGGGCATCCGGACGTCACGGGTCTTGCCACGAGCGACCCGCAGGACAACGGCCGCCAGCTCTCCGGCGACTTCGTGACCTATATGCAGGATACGATCGAGGCGGCGGGCTACAATTTCATGTTCCTCCAGGGTCCGATCGCCGGCATTTATATCGGCCGCGGTCTGACCAACGACGACATCACCGAGGAGCCGGACCGCCGCTATATGCAGTCCGTGCGCTACGGCCGCGAAATGGGCAAGATCGCGCTGTACCTGACGAATACCGTGGAGGAAATCGAAGCGGATTATCAGGAGAATTTCCCCGCAGACTGGGCAAAGCTGCAGGCGGATCTCGCGCAGCACAACGCGAAGGTGGCCGCCGGCGAATCCAAAGAGGAAAACTACACCTTATGGTATAAAGACTGGGAGCCCGTGCAGGCACGCACGCTCGATCCCCTGCTGAATATCCGGCTGGCCGAGATCAAGCTCAAGGTCACCAACCCGCTCATCCAGCTGGTCGGCAAGCTGAATCTGGCGAATTATGCGGTCTGCAAGGAGGGCCTCGGCTATTATATCTTCACGGAAATCGGCTACATGGAGCTGGGCGATCAGCATTTCGTCATGACGCCGGGCGAGATCGTGCAGGATCTTGTCGCGGGCGGCGCGTCGCTGACCGCGGCGGGCTCCTTCTCCGGCAAGGACTTCGGCAAACCGACCGTCTATGACCTCTTCGGCGAGGGCACGGTCTGCATCGGCCTTTGCAACGACGCGATCGGCTACGTCGTGCCGGACAACGATTTCTCCATGGGCATTGCGGACGACCATTATCAGGAGCTGCTCTCCGTGAGCAAAACGGGCGCTTCCGCGATGATGCAGGGTTTTGCCGATCTGGCGGCGGAGGTCGCGGCATGATCTACACCCCGCTCACACGCAAAGCCATGCAGCTCGCCTACGCCGCGCACCACGGGCAGACGGATAAGGACGGCATCCCCTACATCTTCCATCCCATGCATCTGGCCGAGCAGATGACGGATGAAGCGACCGTCTGCGTCGCCCTGCTGCACGATACGGTGGAGGATACGGACGTCACGCTCGATCAGCTGCGCGCCGCGGGCTTTCCGCCGGACATCGTTGACGCCGTGGCGGCAATGACCCATGCGCACGACGTGGATTATTTCGACTATGTGCGCGCGATCCGGGCAAATCCGATCGCCCGGGCGGTGAAGCTGGCCGACCTTGCGCACAACAGCGATCCCGACCGCTCGGCGGTGATCGACGAAGCGATGCTGCGCCGCTTTGAAAAATACGCGCGCGCCAAACGCATTCTGAACGGCGAAGAAGACTGACCGAACCTGCATAGCAAAGACCGCCTGCGGCTTCAAGCGCACAGGCGGTCTTTTTCTTATGCTTTCATTCTTCCGGCAGCGCGGGATAGGGCGTGACCGGCGGCGCGTCCGGCCGGTGCGGCGCGATGCATTTCTCCATCCACACCATATCGTACCAGCGGCCGAATTTGCGCCCGCAGCAGCGGAAGGCGCCGGCGAGCGAAAAGCCCATGCGCCGGTGAAATGCCGGGCTGTCCTCGTTCAGATACGGATCGTTTTCCTGCGTCGGCACGCCGATGCAGGCGTAGAGATTCGTCACACCCATGCGCCCGAGCGCCGCCTCCAGCGCGGCATAGAGCGCCCGGCCGGCCCCCTGCCGGCGCGCCTGCGGATCCAGATACACCGTCAGCTCCGCCGACCAGTCATAGGCCGCGCGCCCGACGAAGGCATGGGCATAGGCGTAGCCGATCACCCGACCGCCGTTCTCCGCGACGAAATACGGATACTTCTCGCAGATGGCCGCCATCCGGCGGCGGAATTCCGCTGCCGTCGGGGCTTCATACTCGAAGCTCACGGCCGTGTGCTCCACATAATACGCATAGATTTCAGCCAGGCGCGGCGCGTCTGCCGGCGTTGCCGGGCGTACGGTCACTTCCATTGAAAACTCCTTGCAAAAAGCAGAGGCTTTCGCTGCGGAAAACCTCTGCGATTTCTTTATTCTGCTTCTGCCGGCGCCGGGGATTCCGGCGTGCCGTTCATGAGGGCGTAGAATTCCTCGCCGCTCATTTTTTCATTCTGATACAGCACCTGCGCGACCGCATGGAGCTTGTCGATGTGATCATTCAGGATCTGCGTTGTGCGGTCATAGGCGTTGCGGATCAGGCGCTCGATTTCGGCGTCGATCTGCGCGGCCACGCTCTCGGAATAATTGCGCACATGGCCGAATTCCTTGCCGAGGAAGACCTCGTTGTTGTCCTCGCCGAAGGCGATGGGGCCGATGGTGTCGCTCATGCCGTATTTCGTGACCATGCTGCGGGCGATCTCCGTCGCGCGCTGGATGTCGTTGGACGCGCCGGTGGAAACGTCGCCGAGCACCAGCGCCTCCGCCACGCGGCCGCCGAGCAGGCCGACGAGCGAATCGAGCATTTCGTTTTTGGAGGTGTAGTTCTTATCCTCCGTCGGACGGTAGAGCGTATAGCCGCCGGCCAGTCCGCGCGGGATGATCGAGATCTGATGCACGGGATCCTGATGCTCCAGATAGAAGCTGGAAACCGCGTGTCCCGCCTCGTGATACGAGGTGAGCTTCTTGGCCTTCTCGTTCATCTTGTGCGATTTCTTTTCGGAGCCGACCTCCACCTTGAGCGCGGCTTCGTCGATCTCCTCCATGGTGATCGCCTTCTTGCCGCGGCGGGCGGCGAGCAGCGCCGCTTCGTTGAGCAGGTTCTCCAGATCCGCGCCTGTGAAGCCGACCGTGGCGTGCGCCACGCTCTCGAGATCCACGTCCGGACCGATCGGCTTGCCCTTGGCGTGGACCTTCAGGATCTCCACGCGGCCCTTGGCGTCGGGATAGTTGACGGTCACCTGCCGGTCGAACCGACCGGGACGCAGCAGCGCCGGGTCGAGGATATCCGGCCGGTTGGTCGCCGCGATCACGATGACGCCTTCGTTCGCGCCGAAGCCGTCCATCTCCACGAGCAGCTGGTTGAGCGTCT
>JAFZNN010000229.1 GCA_017550895.1 Clostridia bacterium | reverse complement strand
TCGCGGCGGACGTCGCGTTCAAGGCGGATATAAAATCCGATCTGCCGCTGGGCATGGAAACGTGCGAATGCCACTCGATGAACATGGAATTCTTCTGCCATCCGTTTATGGAGCGCTTTTTCGGCGCGCGCAGCGACGCTTACTGCGTCAAGCATACGATCGACGCGCTCTCGTTCATTCCCTACGGCGTGATCGTGGATGAATTCCAGCACCGCGTCTATGAAAACCCGGATCTGACGCCGGAAGAACGCAAGGCGGTCTATCGTTCGCTGGAAGCCGCCTACCGCCCGTATCTTTCATATGAGGGGATCCCGTATCTCGAGCAGGGCACGCGCTGGCAGTATCAGATGCACATCTTCGAATCGCCGTTTTATTACATCGATTACTGCCTTGCGCAGTGCGTGGCGCTCGGTTTTTACGCGCTTTCGCTGCATGATTATGAAGACGCGCTCGCGCGGTATCTGCAGTTTCTGCGCGATTCAGGCAGCATCGGCTTTGAGGCGCTGACAGAGCGCGCCGGTCTCGGTTCGCCGTTTGCGCCCGGTTCACTTGACCGGATCATCGCCGACTGCAAGGCGATCCTCGGCCTTTCCTGACGCATTTGCGCATATGATTCTCTTTGCACATTGACTTTTTTGTCGAACCGTGTTAAAATTCATATAATATATTAAAATATAGGGATGGATTAGTTATGCATTTTTCGGACCTCGGGATCTTTTTAGGCAACATCTCGCTCTGGGAGATCGATTACTTCACAAAGGACCCCATGAAAGCGCAAAAGCACCTGCTCAAAAAGATTGTCAATCGCAATAAGAACTGTGAATACGGCAAAAAGATTCACCTGAAGGATGTGCATTCCATCGAGGATTATCAGCGCATCGTGCCGCTTTCGACCTATGACGATTACGCGCCCTACGTGGACCGCATGATCAACAACCGCGAGGATCGCCTGATGTTCTCGGGGCGCAATATCCGCTATTGCTCCTCCTCGGGCAGCGTCGGCAAGCCGAAGATCGTGCCCAAGAGCGTGAGCGATCTGTGGAAGATGCAGTGCATCGGCTTCTCGGTCTCTGTCGCCGTGGCGAACCGCTGGCTGGTCAAGCATAAGAATCAACATCTGCCGAAATCCATGGGCCCGCTCGTGCTCGTGCTCACCGGCAAACGCCTTGCGGACGGCAAGCGCTGCAACGGCGCCGCGCAGATCCCGCTGACCTATCTCAAAACGATCATTCCCTTCTTCTGCACCTCTCCGTATTCGCTCCTCGAGCCCGAGCATGAGGAAGAGATGGATATGTCCTATCTCCAGCTGCGCTTTGCGCTCGAGCATACGGACGTGTGCTACATCGGCTCCATGGTCATTACGCTCCTGACCACGATGTTCGATTATCTCGAGGATCACTGGGAGATGCTCTGCGACGACATCGAGCACGGCACGCTGAATCCCTCGATCCGCTGCACGCCGGAGCTGCGCAAAAAGTACGAAAAGAAATTCAAGCCCAATCCGAAACGCGCCGCCGAGCTGCGCGCGGAATTCGAAAAGGGCTTCGATACGCCGATCGCGCCGCGCATCTGGCCGAAACTGATGTGGGCCTACGGCATGATGGGCTCGAGCCTTTCCATTTATATCGCGAAGCTGCGCCGCGCTTTGGGCGAGGATATCCCGCTGCACAACATGGGTTACGCCGCCGCGGAGGGCTTCTTCGCAACGCCCGTGGAGCTCAACGCCAACGACAGCTGCCTGCTGCCGCACAGCGTGTTTTTCGAGTTCCTGCCGATCGAGGAGGGCGAGGATCGCGCGAAGGACGACGTGCGCCCGCTGCTGATGAACGAGGTCGAGGTCGGCAAGAATTACGAGCTGGTCATTTCCAACCTCTCCGGCCTGTATCGCTATAAGATCGCGGATGTGGTGCACATCACGAAGCTTTACAACAATACCCCGCGCGTGGAGCTGATGTATCGCCAGAATCTGAGCATGAACGTCGCGAATGAAAAGACGACCACGCAGATGGTCGAATCCGCCGCGATCCAGACCTCGGAGGATATGCAGAACGAATTTGTCGGCTTCAGCTACTATGCGGATTTCTCCACGAAGCCGCCGCGCTACTGCCTGCTCATCGAGCCGAAGGATCACAATGTTTCCGAGGAGCAAAGGCAGGCTTATATCGACGCGCTGGACCGTCATCTGGCGGATGCGAATGAAAAATACGATAAATACAGACGCTGGGGCATGCTCAACCGGCCCGAGGTGCTCTTCCTGAAGAGCGGCACCTACTGGGATTATCGCGAGCAGCTGCGCGCGGACGGCGTGGTGCTCAATCAGATCAAGCCCGTCACGGTCATCAACAACGACAAGCGGAAGTTCTTCTTCTTCTCGCATGTTGAAACCGAAAGCGCGCTGGCCGATGAAATCAACGCGCAGAGCGAGACGGCGTCTGCCGAATAATTCAGAATTCCGGAGCTTATCATGCTGAAACAAATCACGCGTCGCTGCCTTTCGATCCTGCTGATCGCGTCGCTCCTGCTTTCCTCTCTGTTCATTTCCGGCGTCGCCATACCGGAAACGGAGGGGACGGATCTGCCGACGGTCTATGTCATGGGTATGGGCTGCCCGATCGTCACAATGAATCCGGACGGCACGAAGCATTTTATCTATCCCATCGAGATCGACACCGATGAGATCATGCAGATCGCGAAAGACAATATCGACGTCTATCTGCGCGCGGTCGCGACGCAGCAATGGGATGAATTCTGCGATCTGCTGTGCGAAACCATCATTCCTTATTTTGAGGAATTCAAGCTCTCGCCCGACGGCGAGGCGCACGACGGCAGCTATCCCGATTATCCCATGACGCAGCAGGCCATTCGCGAGCGCTGCAAGCTGCTGCCGAACGGGCAGTATCCGATCCAGGCGTTTGAATTCCATTATGATTTCCGCCTGGATCCGTGCGCGATTGCCGATCTGCTCGCGCAGTATATCCGCGACGTCAAAGCGGTGACCGGCGCCGAAGAGGTGAATCTCATCGGCCGCTGCCTCGGCTCGAATGTCGTTGCGGCCTATCTGCAGAAATACGGTTGCGAGGGACTCGCGCAGGTGCTCTTTACGAGCAGCGCGCTGCTCGGCGCGCCGCTGTGCTCCAAATCGTTTTGCGGCGAGCTGCGGCTGGACGGCGACGCGATCGAGCGCTATCTCTATGACAAGGATCTCAGCGCGGTGAATACCGTGACTGATATTGACGATCTGGACGCGCTTTTGCTGTCGTTCATCACGGTCTTCAACGATCTCGGCGGGCTGGATCTCGCCTCGTTCTCCTTCAATCAGGTGCTGCCGAAGATTTATCTCAAGATCTTCCCGCGCATCCTGCAGGAATCCTTCGGCACCTGCCCCGCGTTCTGGAGCATGGTCAGCGATGAGGACTATGAGAAAGCCAAGGAAACCGTATTTTACGGAATCGATACGGCGGACTATGCCGGCCTGATCGAAAAGATCGATACTTATCACACCGCGGTTCAGCTGCAGGCGAAACCGCTGCTGAAATCCGTCAACGATTCCGGCGTGCCCGTGCACTGCGTCTCGAAATACGGCAGGCAGACCATCCCCGTGACCGATCGTGCGGATGAACTCTCTGACGGCATCGTGTATACGCATGATTCCTCCTTCGGCGCGACGACCGCGAAGGTGGACAGCCATTTTCACTATTTCTATATGAACCGCGCGCAGAAGGACGGCCGGCTGGATTCCATTTCCTCCGACCGGCAGATCGACGCTTCCAGCTGCTGGTTCCCGAATAAGACCTGGTTTATCAAGGATCTCGCGCACGGTGATTTTCCGGACGGCATCTACGACCTGTTTTTCAAGCTACTTAATGATCCGCGTGTGACGATCCATGATCTGGAGGATTACCCGCAGTTTCTGGTGTATGATTCGGAAAACGATCAGCTTCTGCCGCTGAATTCCGGCAACCATGACACGACCGGCCGCTGGCGCGTATCATTTCTCCTGGCGTTTGTCGATCTGATGCAGGGCTTAAGCCGCCTGATGGTCAAATATATCCATGAACGCCTGCATTCCGAGAATTAACAAAGTAAAAATTGCGGCTTTTGCCGCTGAAAGAATCTGAAAGAACGGAAGGGATTCATATGAAAAAACTGCTTGCTGTTTTGATCGCCGCGTCCATGCTTTTCAGCCTCTCGTCGTATTTCATCTGCGCGCAGGCTGCAGGGCTCGACTATCTGCTGCTCGGTGATTCCATCGCCGCCGGCGCCGGCGTGATCAATCCGGATGAAGGCTGCTACGGCAGGATCGTGGCGGATACGAACGGCTACGGCTACGCGAATGAAGCAATCAGCGGCGCGCCGAGCTCCGCGCTGCTCTCCCGCCTGCAGCTGAGCAGCGTCCAGGCGGAGGTGAAGAAGGCGGAAATCATCAGCATTTCCATCGGCGGCAACGATTATCTCGAATCCAACTGGATCGCGCTGCTGCTCTCCGCCATGTCCGAGCAGAAGATGTTTGACCGCGTGCAGCAAAGCTTCAGCGAGAATTTCGCGAAGATCATTCAGACCATTCGCTCCCTGAATCCGAATGCGACGATCCTGGTGCAGACGATCTACAATCCCCGCGTCGGCAAATCGTTTGAGAGCTTTGTGCAGATGGGCGTGAGCCGTCTGAACGCCGTTTACAGATCCTATCTTTCGGCGCATCCCGGCAGCTACACGATCGTCGACGTCGGCAGCGCACTGACCGGCCGCTCGAGTCTGATTTCCCTTGACGGCATTCATCCGAACGCGGAGGGCAATGTGGAGATCGCGCGCGTGATCCTGCGCACGCTCCGGGCGCTCGGCCTGGGCACGAGAACCGAACCGGTGATCGTGAACCCCGGCATCAGCTCCGACGGCTTCTGGCGCAAGCTGCTTGCGGCATTGTTCAATTAATAGTTCGCTCGAAACAAGGAGGGGAACCGTGTGAATACTTGCAAAAAGCTGATTTCCGTTTTGATGACGCTCGTGCTTTTGTGCGTGACCTGCTCCTGCTTTGCGGCTGCTGCGCAGGAACAGACGGAATACGTGCTGCTCGGTGATTCCATTGCCTACGGCGCCGGCATTCGCAATCGCGACAAGGCCTGCTACGGGCGGATCGTCGCCGACACCAACGGCTACGGCTACACCAATCTCGGCGTCAACGGCTTTACCTCGGCGGATCTGCTGCAGGCGCTCGGCCGCGCGGATTATCAGGCCGCTGTGAAGAAAGCGGATATCATCAGCATTTCCATCGGCGGCAACGATTTTCGTCATTCCAATCTGGTTATGATGATCCTCAACGCCACGATCGATAATTACGACCGCATGGAGCGGTGCGTGGAAACCATCCGCGTCAATCTCCTGCAGATTCTTGCCGAGATCCGGGAAATGAATCCGGACGCCGTGATCCTGCTGCAAACGCTCTATAATCCGCGCGTGGACGGTCTGCGATCGATTTATCAGCAGGGCATTGACCGGCTGAACGCGATGTTCAAGGCGGTGCAGGCGGCGCAGCCGGACGGGCTGGAAATCGTGGACGTCGCCCCGGTGATGAGCGGCCACGCGAATTACATCGCGGTGGATACGATCCATCCCAGCGCGCTTGGCAACGTCGTGATTGCCCGCGTCGTGCTGCAGAAGCTTTGTGAGCTCGGGCTCGGCACCGAAACGGAGCCCGTGATCAACGAGCCGGGCGTCGACAATCTCGGCGGCTTCGGCACCTTTGTGATCCGGCTGGTCGCGATTATGACCGGCACGCTCGCGCAGGCGATCAACGCGCTTGCCTGAACTGAATAAACGCATGACCGGCTCGGAGCACACGCTTCGGGCCGGTCATTTTTATATCTATATTGATTTAAAATCAGAACAAGCCGCTGATTTTGCCGTCGTCATCGATTTCGATGCGTTCGGCGTTCGGCGATTTCGGCAAGCCTGGCATGGTCATGATCTCGCCCGTCAGCGCCACAAGGAAGCCGGCGCCGCCGGACACCTTGATATTGCGCACGGTGATCTCGAAGCCTTCCGGCGCGCCGAGTTTGGCCGCGTCATCGGAAAAGCTGTACTGCGTTTTCGCAACGCACACGGGCAGCTTGTCATAGCCGAGGGCATTGAGCTGCTTGATCTGCTTGCGCGCCTGCAGCGTGAAATGCACGCCCGCGCCGCCGTAAATGCGTTTGGTCAGCGTTTTGATCTTTTCCTCGATCGAGGCGTCCAGATCATAAGCGAACCGGAAATCGCCCTGTTCCTCTTCGCACAGACGCACGACTTCTCTGGCCAGCGCTTCGCCGCCGCGGCCGCCGTCCGCCCAGACCGTGGAAAGCACGGTGTTCACGCCGAGCTCACGGCATTTGGAAACGATGAAATCGATCTCCGCGTCCGTGTCGGTCGGGAAGCGGTTGACTGCCACAACGCAGGGAAGACGGAACACATTTTTGATGTTGGAAACGTGGCGCAGCAGATTCGGAATGCCGCGCTCGAGCGCTTCCAGATCCTCGCGGGTCAGCGCGTCCTTCGGCTTGCCGCCGTGCATTTTCAGCGCGCGCACCGTGGCGACGATCACAACCGCGTCCGGCTTTAGCCCGGCCTGACGGCATTTGATATCGAGGAATTTCTCCGCGCCGAGATCCGCGCCGAAGCCGGCTTCCGTGATCGCGTAATCTCCCATTTTCAGCGCAAGACGCGTGGCCATCACTGAGTTGCAGCCGTGCGCGATATTCGCGAACGGACCGCCGTGCACAAAGGCGGGCGTGCCCTCGAGCGTCTGCACAAGATTCGGCTTGAGCGCGTCGCGCAGCATGGCCGCCATCGCGCCCACGGCCTTGAGATCGCCGGCAGTCACCGGCTGATCGTCAAAGGTGTAGCCGACAACGATGCGGGAAAGCCGCTCTTTCAGATCGCGAATCGACGTGGACAGGCAGAAGATCGCCATGATCTCGGAAGCGGCGGTGATGTCAAAGCCGTCCTCGCGCGGCACGCCGTTCAGGCGACCGCCAAGGCCGTCCACGATGAAGCGCAGCTGCCGGTCGTTCATATCCATGCAGCGCCGCCAGGTGATCTTATTGATATCAACGCCCAGCGCGTTGCCCTGCTGAATGTGATTGTCAAGCATCGCGGCCAGCAGATTGTTCGCGGCGGAGACCACCTGAAAATCGCCGGTGAAATGCAGGTTGATTTCCTCCATCGGCACGACCTGCGCGTGCCCGCCGCCGGCGGCGCCGCCCTTGATGCCGAAGATCGGGCCGAGCGAAGGCTCGCGCAGCGCGACCGTGGTGTCTTTGCCGATGCGGCGCAGACCGTCCGCCAGACCGATGGTGGTCGTCGTTTTGCCTTCGCCGGCAGGCGTCGGCGTGATGGCGGTGACAAGCACGAGCTTGCCGTCCTTGCGCGTGGTTTCATTCAAAAGCGCCGGATTGATCTTCGCTTTGTATTTGCCGAACGGCTCCACAAACTTCGCGTCCACGTGCGCGCGCGCGGCAATGTCAAAGATCGGTTCCAGCTTGCACTGCTGCGCGATTTCAATATCAGACAAGTATTCCATGATTTCCTCCGGGGTTCTGTTTATTTAAAATAGGCGACTGCCGAGGCGAACATCTTGATGTCATAGTTGCCAGGGACGTTCAGATAAAGGCCGTTGCCCCAACGCTCGCTGTGGCCCATTTTGCCGAAGACGCGCCCGTCCGGCGAGGTGATGCCCTCCACGGCAAACATCGAGCCGTTCGGATTGAAGTGCACGTCCGCGGTCGCATTGCCGTCCAGATCGACGTATTGCGTGGCAATCTGGCCGTTCGCGGCAAGGGAACGGATCAGCGCTTCGTCCGCGAGGAACCGGCCCTCGCCGTGCGAGATCGGCACGTTGTAAATCTCACCGACCTGTGTTTGCGCGAGCCATGGGGATTTGTTGGAGGCAATGCGCGTGCGCACGATGCGGGACTGATGGCGCGCGATCGTGTTGAAGGTCAGCGTCGGGCAGGATTCGTCGGTATCGATGATCTTGCCGTAGGGCACCAGACCGAGCTTGATCAGCGCCTGGAAGCCGTTGCAGATGCCGCAGATCAGGCCGTCGCGGCGCTCAAGCAGCTCCGTGACGCCCTCGCGGATCGCGGCGTTGCGGAAGAATGCGGTGATGAATTTGCCGCTGCCGTCCGGCTCGTCGCCGCCGGAGAAACCGCCGGGGATAAAGATCATCTGTGCGTCTTTCAGCGACTTCGCGAAGGTTTCCACACTGCGCGAAATGCCGTCGGAGGTCAGGTTGTTGATGACCAGGATCTCGGGCGCTGCGCCCGCGTCGCGCATGGCCTTCGCGCTGTCGAATTCACAGTTCGTGCCCGGGAACGCCGGAATGAGCACCTTCGGCTTCGCCGTTTTCAGCGCGGGGGCCGGGTAGGACGTCGCTTTATAAGAGAAGTTTTCCATCGGCGCGTCCGGCGTCGGAATGTTGCAGGCATAGACGGATTCAAGCTTGTCCTCATAGCCTTGCAGCAGCGCATCCGCCGAAACAGAATCGTCGTCGAGAGAAATGCGCCCGTCGTCGGTCACTTTGCCGAGCTCGACGCCGACCGCCGTGTCGTCCGTCAGCTCCAGCAGGAAGCTGCCGTAGGCATAGCCGAACAGCGTCTGCAGATCAAAGCTGTCATGATAGCAGAAACCGAAACCGTTGCCGATCGCCATTTTGAACACCGCTTCCGCGATGCCGCCGGCGCCCGGCGTGTAGCAGGCGACCGCCTTGCCGCTGTGCAGCAGATCCGCAACAGTGGCATAGATTTTGAGCAGCGAAGCCGTTTCGGGCAGACCTTCCGCGGTCAGATCCGGCCGCAGCAGCGCCACGCGATGGCCGGCCTGCTTAAATTCGGGGGAGGCGATGTGCGCGAGCTTTTCGGTCGTCACGGCAAAGGAGACCAGTGTCGGCGGCACGTCGAGGTTTTCAAACGACCCGCTCATTGAATCCTTGCCGCCGATCGAGCCGATCTGCAGCGCCTTCTGCGCCTCAAACGCGCCCAAAAGCGCGGCGAGCGGTTTGCCCCAGCGTTTGCCGTCGCGTCCGGGGGATTCAAAATATTCCTGGAAGGTCAGATACACGTCCTCAAACGTCGCGCCGCAGGCGATCAGCTTGCTGACGGATTCGATCACAGCCAGATACGCGCCATGATACGGGCTATTTTCCGTGATGAACGGATTGTAGCCCCAGGCCATCAACGAGCAGTCGTCCGTGTGTTTCTTTTCCACGGAAATCTTCTGCACCATGGCCTGCGCGGGCGTGAGCTGATACTTGCCGCCGAAGGGCATGAGCACCGTGCCCGCGCCGATCGTGGAGTCGAAACGCTCCGCAAGGCCGCGCTTGGAGCAGATATTCAGATCCTGCACGAGCGCAGTATAATTCTCTTCGAAACCGCCCGCAACCGTTTTCGCGAAGGGCTGCGGCGCGGCGGGCGTGACCGTGATGTGCTTCTCCGCGCCGTTGGAATTAAGAAATTCCCGGCTGATATCCACGATCGCCTTGCCGTTCCAGAACATCGTCAGGCGCTTTTCTGCCTTGACCTTCGCGACCGGGCAGGCCTGCAGGTTTTCGCTTGCGGCAAGCGAGAGGAAGCGCTCGACGTCCTGCGCGGCAACGACCACGGCCATGCGCTCCTGTGATTCGCTGATCGCAAGCTCGGTGCCGTCAAGGCCCTCATATTTCTTGGGCACGGCGTTCAGATCGATCTCCAGCCCGTCGGCCAGCTCGCCGATCGCGACCGAAACACCGCCCGCGCCGAAATCATTGCAGCGCTTGATCATGCGGCAGGCGTCGCCGTTGCGGAACAGACGCTGCAGCTTGCGCTCCTCGGGCGCGTTGCCCTTCTGCACCTCTGCGCCGCAGGTTTCAACGGAATGGGAATCGTGCGCTTTGGAGGAGCCGGTGGCCCCGCCGATGCCGTCGCGGCCGGTGGAGCCGCCGAGCAGGATCACGACGTCGCCGGGCGCGGGCACTTCACGCCGCACGTTTTCCGCGGGCGCAGCCGCGATCACGGCGCCGATTTCCATGCGTTTGGCCGCGTAGCCGGGATGATAAAGCTCATCGACTATGCCGGTCGCAAGTCCGATCTGGTTGCCGTAGGAGGAATAGCCGGCGGCCGCAGTCGTGACGATCTTGCGCTGCGGGAGCTTGCCCGGGATCGTTTCCTGCACGGGTTTGAGCGGATCGGCAGCGCCCGTCACGCGCATCGCGCCGTAGACATAGGCACGGCCGGAGAGCGGATCTCGGATCGCGCCGCCGATGCAGGTGGCAGCGCCGCCGAAGGGCTCGATCTCGGTCGGATGATTGTGCGTTTCATTTTTAAAGAGCAGCAGCCACGGCTCGTCCACGCCGTCGCAATTGACGGTCATCTTGACCGTGCAGGCGTTGATTTCTTCGGATTCGTCGAGCTTGTCAAGCTTGCCGTGCGCGCGCAGATATTTGACCGCAACGGTCGCGAGATCCATCAGGCAGATCGGCTTTGTGCGCCCGAGCTCGGCGCGCACATCCAGATAATCCTGATACGCTTTCTGCAGCAGCGGATCCTCAAACCGCACGTCGTCGATGATCGTCAGGAAGGTCGTATGCCGGCAGTGATCGGACCAGTAAGTGTCGATCATGCGGATCTCCGTGATCGTCGGGTCGCGCTGCTCGGAGCGGAAATACTGCTGGCAGAACGCGATGTCGTCCGTATCCATCGCAAGTCCGTAGTCCTTCACAAAGCGGGCGAGCGCGTCGCGGTCATAGTCAATGAAGCCGTGCAGCGTCGCGACTTCGGTCGGGATGTCATACACCGCGCGCAGCGTTTCGGGCTTTGAAAGCGAAGCCTCGCGCGCTTCCACGGGGTTGATGACGTATTTCTTGATCTCGGCAAGTTCCGCATCCGTCAGCGCGCCGTAGAGCGCGTAGACCTTCGCGGACTGCACGATGGGCCGATCCTGCTGCGAGATGATCTGGATGCACTGCGCGGCGGAATCCGCCCGCTGATCGAACTGACCGGGCAGGAATTCCACGGCGAACACCGTCGCGTCGCCGTAATCAGGCTCCGCGTAGGTATTGTCGAGCTGCGGCTCGGAAAAGACGGTTTTCACCGCATAATCATAGAGTTCAGCGGAAATGTTTTCGGCGTCGTAGCGGTTGAGAATGCGCAGCGCCTTCAGGCCCTGAATGCCGAGCAGCGTCCTGCAGTCATTCAGCAGCGCCGCGGCTTCATTGGCAAGCCCCGGTTTCTTTTCAACAAAAATACGATAAACCAAACTCAGCCCTCCTTGGCGTTCAGCGCGCGCGCGCCGATATCCGTTCGATAGTAGGCGTTCTCAAAATGAATGCGGCCGGCCATGGCGTAAGCGTCGCGCACGGCGTCCGTGAGCGTGTCGGCCACCGCCGTCGCGCCGAGCACGCGACCGCCGTCGGTCAGCAGCGTATCGCCGTCCTTCTTTGCGCCGGCGATATAGACATGATCGGCAAGATCGGCGGGAATCGTGATCGGGAAGCCCTTCTGATAGGCGGCGGGATAGCCGTCGGAGGCCAGGATCACGCAGCAGGCGTTCGCGTCGCGGAAACGCACGTCCATCTGCGCGAGCGTGCCGTTCGTGGTCGCCTGCATCACAGTCAGCAGATCGCTCTCAAGCAGCGGCAGCACGACCTGCGTCTCCGGGTCGCCGAAGCGGCAGTTGTATTCGATCACCTTCGGACCGTCCGGCGTGATCATCAGGCCGAAATACAGGCAGCCTTTGAATGTGCGCCCCTCGGCATTCATCTCGTTGATGGTCGGCAGGAAGATCGTTTCCATGCATTGCTTCGCAACGTCGGCGGTATAATAAGGATTCGGCGCGACCGTGCCCATGCCGCCGGTATTCAGGCCCTGATCGCCGTCCTTTGCGCGTTTGTGATCCATCGAGGAGACCATGGGCTTGACCGTTTTGCCGTCTGTGAACGCGAGGACGGACACCTCCGGCCCGGTCAGGAATTCCTCAATGACGATCTGATCGCCGCTCTTGCCGAATTTCTTATCGAGCATGATGCTGCTGACCGCGTCGATCGCTTCCTCGCGTGTCTGCGCGATGATCACACCCTTGCCCAGCGCGAGGCCGTCCGCCTTGATGACGGTCGGCAGCGGCGCGGATTCAAGATACGCGAGCGCCTGTGCGGGATCGTCAAAGACTTCATACCGCGCGGTCGGAATGCCGTAGCGGCGCATCAGATTCTTTGAAAAGACCTTGCTGCCTTCGATAATTGCGGCGTTCGCGCGCGGGCCGAAGCAGGGGATGCCCTTCGCTTCGAGCGCGTCAACGCAGCCGAGCACCAGGGGATCATCCGGCGCGACAACCGCGTAATCAATGCCGTTTTCAGCGGCAAACGCAGTGATCGCGTCAATATCAGTCGCCTTGATCGGCACGCAGACGGCGTCCGCAGCGATGCCGCCGGGGCCGGGCAGGGCATAACTCGTTTCCACGGTCGGATTCTCTTTCAGCTTGTTGCTGATTGCGTGCTCGCGGCCGCCGCCGCCGACGACTAACAGCTTCATAGAAGTCCCTCCTTAATGATGGAACAGGCGCATGCCCGTGAACGCCATGACCATATTGTAACGGTCACAGCAGGCGATCACAGCGTCGTCTCGGATGGAGCCGCCGGGCTCCGCAATGTAGCTCACGCCGCTGCGGTGCGCGCGTTCAATGTTGTCAAAAAACGGGAAGAACGCGTCGGAGCCGAGCGCGACACCCTGAATCCCGTCAAGATACCTGCGCATTTCCTCTGCGGTCAGCGGTTCCGGCTTTTTTGTGAAATACCTTTCCCAAATGCCGTCTGCGCAGACGTCTTCTTCATTCTTATTGATATAGCCGTCAATCACGTTGTCGCGG
>JAFZNN010000228.1 GCA_017550895.1 Clostridia bacterium | reverse complement strand
GTGCCAGGGATACCGTAAGCGAATTCCAGACCGGTCAGCGCATGATCAAGCGCAAAGCGGCAAAGGCGCAGCAGCGAAACGCCGCTTTCGCAGCGGATCCTGCCTTCAGGGAGGAGCTCGATGCGGTCGAGCTTCTGCGTAGAAATGATCACGCCGCGCACGCCATGATCCGCGACCAGCAGATTGCTGCCCTTGCCCAGCACAAAATACGGCAGCCCGTAATCGCGGCAAAGCCGGATCACTTCGCCGATCTGCGCGGGTGAATCGGGGCTGACGAAATACTCCGCCGCGCCGCCGATGCGGAACGTGGTATATTCAGATAACGGCACCTGCGCCGTCGCCTCGCAGCCGAGGGACTGACAGGCGGCAAGGAAATCCAGATGAGCGTTCATGCAATCCTCCGAACCGGGGTTTATTCGTCGAGCAGCGCGGCGCCGAAAATGCCGGCGTCATTGCCGAGCTCGGCAGACATCAGCACCGTCTGCTTCTTCGCATACAGACTGTAGCGTTCACGCTTCACGTGGCGTCTGAGCGGCTCAAGGAGCGTTTCGCCCTCATGGCCGATGCCGCCGCCCACGCAGATGATCTCGGGCTGCAGCGCATTGATGATATTGATGATGCCGGTGGCGACATAATAAATATAGCGGTCGACCACTTTTTTCGCGGCGGCGTCGCCAAGACGCATCGCGTCAAACGCGGTCCTGCCGCTGACGGCGTCGATATTCTCCTCCACGAGCTGCCACATGCGGCTGTCCGGCGCATGGCGCATGGCGTCCTTCGTCTGGGAAATCAGCGCAGTGGCCGAGGCATACTGCTCCCAGCAGCCGCGGCGGCCGCAATTGCACTGCTCGCCGTCCACGACGATGACCATGTGGCCCATTTCGCCGGCGGCATAGTTGACGCCGCTGACGATCTTGCCGTTGAGAATGATGCCGCTTCCGACGCCCGTACCGAGCGTGATCGCAACGAAATTGCCCACGCCCTTGCCGCAGCCCGCAACCGCTTCGCCGAGCGCGGCGCAATTCGCGTCATTGTCAAGATAAACGGTTTTGTGCAGCCGTGCCTCAAGCATTTCCTTCGCAGGCACCTGATTGAAATCCAGATTGTTGGCAAATTCGATATAACCGTTGGATTTATTCACGGAGCCGGGCGTGCCGACGCCGACGGAAATCACCTCGTCCATCGTGACGCCCGCATCCTGCAGCGCCAGATCGACCGCAACGGCAATATCATCGAAAATCTCCGCAGCCGGCCGCGGGCATTTCGTCTTCACCTTGCCGCGCCCGACGATTTTCAGATCCTCCGAAACCACGCCGACGGCAATGTTCGTGCCGCCGAGATCCACACCGATTCGATACATATGCAATACCTCCGCTATGTTAATAATATTCAGACATTTTTAAAAACTGTGCCAGGTTTCAACTTCTTTGGTTTCCGGAATGATATCGTCCGTCATTCCGAGGCTGTGCAGCAGCTCGCGCGCTGCGTTGTAGCCCATCTTCTTTTGCCGGTTGTTCATCGCGGCCGCCTCAATGATGATGGAAAGGTTGCGACCGGGCTTGACGGGCACAACGGTCACGGGCACGCTGATGCCGAGCACTTCCGTGTATTCATTCTCAAGGCCGAGCCGGTCATACACCTTGTCGCTGTCCCACGCCTCGAGCTGCACGACCATATCGATCTTTTCCGTCAGCTTCACCGCGCCCATGCCGAACAGCCTGCGCGCATTCAGAATGCCGACGCCGCGCAGCTCGATGAAATGCCGGATATTATCGGGCGCGGAGCCGACAAGCGTTTTATTGGAAACACGCCGGATCTCGACCGCGTCGTCCGCGATCAGACGATGGCCGCGCTTGATCAGCTCCAGCGCGGTTTCGCTTTTGCCGACGCCGCTGTCGCCGAGGATCAGCACGCCCTCGCCGTAAACCTCAACCAGAACGCCGTGGCGCGTAATGCGCGGCGCGAGCTCCACGCCGAGATAAGAAATCGTCGCCGACATCGCGTCAGAGGTCGATTCGGAAGCGGAAAGCACAGGCACCTCATGCTTGACCGCCGACTCCATCAGCACCGGCGCACAATCAATGCTGCGCGTAATAATCAAAGCGGGCGGCTTGCGGGAAACCAGACGCTCCGCGCTCGCAAGCGCGTCGTTATAGCTGAGCTTCTTCAGATATTCCGTTTCGGCAAGGCCGAGGAACTGCAGGCGTTCGGGATCATAATAATCGTCAAAGCCGGCAAGCTCCAGCCCGGGGCGGTTGACATCCTGCGACGTGACATACAGCTCCGCCGGGGGCTTTGGCGTATAAAGCACGGTCAGCGATAAATCGTCGACCATCTTCTGCAAAGAGACTGAATATTTTGTACTCATAAACAGAACCCTCAATCAATCATTCGGAATCAGTTTTATTATACTGTATTTTCAGGCATTTTCCAACCCTTTTTTATAAAAAATTTATAAAAGAAGCCGCATCCGGCTGCATGAAACAACCGAAAGCGGCCAATCGAGCGGATCCGTCATTTCGCGAATAAAAAGAACCAATTAAATCTGAACGGAAATCCCTTCAAATTTGCAAAGCGCGTCCTTGATATTCTGCGCGCCGGCGGGCTGCGTCTGATACCAGCCGTGCGCCTGCATCTGCTCGAACACATCGTGCTGGATATTATGCTCATCCGCAAGGATGCCGAGCAGGTCCGTCATCAGCGCGCAGCTGGAGCATTCATTCGTGATCGTGTTGTAAGTGCCGGTAATCTGTTTCTGCGTCGAAAGCGCGTCGGACAAGATCTCCTGATCGCCGAACACAGTATTCACTGAAAACATGTGATCCCTCCTCAATAAAGATAGCCCATCAGTGTGTTGAAATGCTGCTTATGCCGATCCGCGATCTGCGCGCAGGCCGAACGGATGGCCGGATCGGAAGCGGTTTCGGAATACATCTTGAATTTGCGGACCAGCAGCTGCTCCTGCATGAGCTGATCCTCCAGCGCGGTCAGTTCTTTTTCAGTTAAAGAAGCCATTTGATACCCTCCATTCAATTGACAAAACAAGAAACGGTTTTGCCTGTTACTATTATTCACATGCAGTTGCGAATCATGAAATACAGTTCATCCAATTGCAGGAGAAAAACGGAAAGCAAAGAATAATACAGGCTGTATAATGATATACAGTTTGTATATTTCCGGTTTTGACATTTTCAGCCGATCATGTATAACATTTTCAAAAACGGCAATCTGCGCTTGACCGCGCGGCGGTTTTCATGCTATGATGATAAAAAATGAATGAGGAGCGGTAATTATGCAGCGAATCCTTGCAATGATCCTGACCATCTCACTCGCCTTCACGACCCTGTTCTTCACGATCGGCGAAAAGTATGACGTGTATGAAAATGTGCGTTACGGCGAGGCGGAGCGCGACCTTGTGACGCTCTATGTGCCCGAAAGCGCCTATACGAACGAGCAGAACGGCTGTATCCTTTATATTCACGGCGGCTCCTGGCAGGGAGGTGAAAAGGAAGATATGGCGCCGCTTTGCAAAAAGCTTGCGATGAAGGGCTACGTCACCGCCACGATGAGCTATTCTCTTTGCGCGGACGAGACCTTCGGCGATGTCACCGTGTTCACGATGCTCGATGAAATCGGCGCCTGCATCGGCGCGATCAAGACCTTCTCTGAGGAAAAAGAGCTGAACATCACGAAGATGGCAACGGCCGGGTATTCCGCCGGCGGTCACATTTCCATGCTTTACAGCTACACACGCGCGCAGGAGGCGCCCATCGAGCTTGCGTTCACCGCCAACCGCGTCGGCCCCTCCGATATGACGAAGGACGCCTGGGGCAACGCCGCTTATTCTCTGACCTCGATGCTCACGGGCGTGACGATCACGGACGAAATGAAGCAAAACGGCGAAGCGGACGCGCTTTGCGCCTCGATCTCCCCTGTGAAATTCGTCAATGCGGATATCATTCCGTCCCTGTTCTGCTACGCGGGCAACGATCCGCTCGTGACCAAGGGCAACCGCACCGCCATGGTCAATGTCTTTAAAGAAACCTTCGGCGAAAGCGGCAACCATTATGACTATGTCTTCTATCCCCTCTCCGGCCACGGGCTTCTGCTCGACCCGGTCAGCGAGGCGCAGTATTATCAGATCCTGTATCGCTATTGCGAAACGTATTTCGGCTACTGATTCAATTTAACGCATACTTTGCGGCGTTTGCCTTTGCGGGTGAACGCCGCTTTTTCTCCCGATTTCAGAAAGTCATATTCCGCGCTTCCGGTTCATAAGTTGTATCGAACGCTGCGCGGCGTCATGCCGCACGAACCGGGAGGAACTGCTGTGAAGGGAATCGTGGAGCAAAGAGCCATCGCGCTGGCTGAATACATCGTTGAGAACAAAACGACCGTGCGCGCGGCCGCAAAGAAATTCGGTATTTCAAAAAGCACGGTCCATATGGACGTTGCAACGCGGCTGAAACAACTCGATCCGACGTTATACACCGATGTGCGCGCCGTGCTGGACGTCAACAAGGCCGAGCGGCACATTCGCGGCGGATTGGCAACGAAAGAAAAATATTCAAAATCTTGATTAATACTTATTGAATTATAAACAGATGTGTGTTAAAATTGATGCATCGGGCAAAGACCCGTGCTGAAGAAAACTGAAAGGACGATACTATGAAGCAGTTGAAAATCGGTATCATCGGCGCCGGCCGGATCGGTTCGCTTCACGCGAAATCGATCACTTATAACGTGCCGACCGCAGTCGTTGCCGGCATCACGGATGTGTTCCGCGCGAACGCGGAAAAAGTGGCGGCGGAGCTGAACATCCCCAGAATCTATGATGATTACAAACAGATGCTTGCCGACCCCGAGGTGGACGCAGTGCTCGTTTGCTCCTCGACGGATACGCATGCGGATATCGCCATCGAGGCGGCCGCCGCGGGCAAGCATATCTTCTGCGAGAAGCCCGTCGATCTCACGCCGGAGAAGGTCAACGCCGTCATCGACGCCGTTGCGAAAGCGGGCGTCAAGCTGCAGGTCGGTTTCAACCGCCGCTTTGACCATAACTTTGCCAATGTGCGCGCGATGGTCAACGACGGCAAGATCGGCGACGTGCACATCGTAAAAATCACGTCCAGAGATCCCGCGCCCCCGCCGGCGGAGTATTCGGCCGTGAGCGGCGGCATGTTCCTGGATATGACGATCCATGATTTCGATATGGCGCGCTTCCTTGCGGG
>JAFZNN010000227.1 GCA_017550895.1 Clostridia bacterium | reverse complement strand
GTCCTGCTGAACACGCAGGCGGAGAAATTCAACGCCATGGTCATCGGCTGGGGACACCTCGGCGTGGTGTGGAGCCGGCCGACGTTCATCGCGTATGTCCGCGAAAACCGCTACACCAAGGCCCAGCTGGACAAGACGCGCGAATTCACCGTGAGCGTGCCGCTGGAAGGCGTCTCGCCCGTCATCCAGCGCGTGTGCGGCACGCTGTCCGGCCGCAGCGTCGACAAGGTGAAGGAGGCAGGCCTCACGCTGACGCCCGCCGAGGTCATCGCCACGCCCGGCGTGAAGGAGTATCCGCTGACGCTTGAATGCCGCGTGCTGTACGCGCAGCGGCAGGCGCTTGAGCTGCTGCCCGAGGACATCCGCGCGGCCATGTACCCGGCGGACGTGGACGGCTCGAATCCCTCCGCCAACCGCGACCCGCACACCGCCTACATCGGCGAGATCGTCAGCGCCTACATCATCCGCTGAACCGCTTCGCGCGCTCTTGCGCCATAATGGAAACGGACATCCGCTGCAAAGGAGCCTGTACGATGAAAAAATACATCATGGCATTCGACGCGGGCACGACCTCGAGCCGCTGCATCCTGTTCGACGCGCAGGGCAACCCGTGTTCCATCGCCCAGAAGGAATTCACGCAGTACTTTCCCCAGCCGGGCTGGGTCGAGCACGACGCCAACGAGATCTGGCTCACGCAGTACGCCGTCGCGGCCGAGGCGCTCGCCAAAGCCGACGCGACCGACGCGGACATCGCCGCCATCGGCATCACCAACCAGCGCGAGACCACCATCGTGTGGGACAAAGCCACCGGCGAGCCGATCGGCCACGCCATTGTCTGGCAGGACCGCCGCACCGCCGCCTACTGCGATAGCCTCGCCGCGAAGGGCCTCACCGACGTCTTCCGCGCCAAGACCGGCCTGGTGATCGATCCCTATTTCTCCAGCACAAAGATCCGCTGGATGCTCGAGAACATCCCCGGCGCGCGCGCCCGGGCCGAGGCGGGCGAGCTGCTGTTCGGCACGGTCGAGACCTGGCTCATCTGGAAGCTGACCGGAGGACGCGCGCACGTGACCGACTACTCGAACGCCTCCCGCACCATGCTGTTCAACATCATCGACCTCAAATGGGACGAGGACATCCTCGCCGAGCTGGGCATCCCCGCCTGCATGCTGCCCGAGGTGAAGCCCTCCTGCTGCGTCTACGGCGAGACGGCGCCGGAGCTGTTCGGCGGCGCGATCCCCATCGCCGGGGCCGCGGGCGACCAGCAGGCCGCGCTGTTCGGCCAGGCCTGTTTCCGCCCGGGCGACGCCAAGAACACCTACGGCACCGGCTGCTTCCTGCTCATGAACACCGGCGCGACGCCCGTGTTCTCGAAAAACGGCCTGATCACGACCATCGCCTGGGGCCTGGGCGGACAGGTGGAGTACGCGCTCGAGGGGTCGGTGTTCGTGGCGGGCTCGGCCATCCAGTGGCTGCGCGATCAGCTCCGCCTGCTCGATTCCGCGGCCGATTCGGAGTACTTCGCCAACAAGGTGAAGGACACGAACGGCTGCTACGTCGTGCCGGCCTTCACCGGGCTGGGCGCGCCATACTGGGATCCCTACGCGCGCGGGGCCATCGTGGGGCTCTCGCGCGGCGTCACCCGCTTCCATATCATCCGCGCCACGCTGGAATCGCTCGCCTTCCAGACCTGCGACGTGCTCAGCGCCATGGAGGCCGATTCCGGCATCCGGCTCGGCGAGCTTCGCGTGGATGGCGGCGCTTCGGCCAACGACCTGCTGATGCAGGTCCAGTCCGACATCATTCAGACGCCCGTCTGCCGCCCCGCCTGCGTGGAAACCACCGCCCTGGGCGCGGCCTGTCTCGTGGGACTGGCCGTCGGCGTATGGAGCAGCCGGGAAGAGCTGGCGAGCGGCCGCCGCATCGACCGCGTGTTCCGGCCGTCCATCTCCCCAGCCGAGCAGGCCGCCCGGCTGAAAAAATGGAAGAAGGCCGTCGAGTACACGCGCGGGTGGGAAAAAGAAGACTGACCAAAGGCATCGACAAACTCCGTTTGTCGATGCCAGAATGCAGGATTTGTGCATCTGCGATGCACGGGCAATCCTGCATGCGATAAGGAACAGGCAGCCTGCGGCCGTACATGCCGCCCTCCGGCTGCCTTTATTCAATCAGGGCTGCGGCCCCGAACCCCGGAGTTGCATTTTTGCAATGTTGATTATTCATGCTGGCTCGATTAAAGCCACGCTCAAGCGAGACGACAGCCCCGGCCGGGCGTTCTTTGCCGACCGGGGCTATTACATTTATCCTGTAAGGTCCGTTGAACGACGGCTCTGCACCAAAGTTAGAAAATATAGACGATCAAAAACACAGCGCTGAGCAGCAGGGCGGCCAGGCCCGTGAAGAACACATGCCTGAGCCACACGCGGCCCTTCTTCGCCTTTTCCTGCTTGTATTCATAGAAATG
>JAFZNN010000226.1 GCA_017550895.1 Clostridia bacterium | reverse complement strand
GTGAACTACGGGCTTTCCGAGTCCATCGGCCCCGGCTGCGTGCATCTGGGCGTGGAGAATATCGACAAGGTCGGCGCGATCGGCAAGGCCGGTTACGGCTGGGAGACCAAGATCGTGGATCCCGCGGGCAACACCGTGCCGCGCGGCGAGATCGGCGAGCTGTGCGTCAAGGGCCCCGGCGTCATGACCTGCTACTACCGCAACCCCGAGGCGACCGCGGAATGCCTGAAGGACGGCTGGCTCTTCACCGGCGATACGGCGCGCGAGGATCCGGACGGCTTCATCTTCCTGGTGGACCGCAAAAAGGACGTCATCATCAGCGGCGGCGAGAATATCTATCCCGTGCAGATCGAGGATTTCCTGCGTCAGATGGACGCCATCAAGGACGTCGCGGTCATCGGCATGCCGGACCGCCGGCAGGGCGAAATCTCCGCCGCGATCATCGAGGTCAAGGAGGGCTACACCCTGACCGAGGACGAGGTCAACGACTTCTGCCTGAAGATCGCGCGCTACAAGCGCCCGCGCAAGATCATCTTTGCAGAGATCCCGCGCAACCCGACCGGCAAGATCGAAAAGCCCGTGCTGCGCAAACGCTATTGCGTGGAGAACCTCGTCGCGCGGGAAAATGAATCATAATTGCATGAATATTCAATAATTGTTAAATGGAACATCTAATATTCATTATGGCCGTAAAATATTGAAAAACAGCGGCCGATATGGTATAATGCTGAAAACCAACAGCAGGAGTCTATCAAGTTGGGAGTTTGATGTTGAATGAAGCAACTCATGTTAGGAAACCAGGCGTTTGCGCGCGGGCTTTATGAAGCGGGCTGCGCCGTGGCGTCGAGCTATCCCGGCACCCCGAGCACCGAGGTGACCGAGGAAGCGGCGAAATATGATGAAATCTATTGCGAATGGGCGCCGAACGAAAAGGTGGCCATGGAGGTCGCGTTCGGCGCGGCCATGGCGGGCAAGCGCAGCTTCTGCGGTATGAAGCACGTCGGCCTGAATGTCGCCGCCGATCCGCTCTATACCGCGTCCTATACGGGCGTCAACGCCGGCATGGTAATCTGCGTGGCGGATGATCCGGGGATGCATTCCTCGCAGAATGAGCAGGATTCCCGCCATCACGCCGTCGCCGCCAAGGTGCCGATGCTCGAGCCGTCGGATTCCGCGGAAACGCTGGAATTCGTCAAGCGCGCCTATGCGCTCTCTGAGGAATACGACACCCCGGTGATCGTGAAAATGTGCACCCGCGTTTCCCACTGCCAGAGCGTGGTGGAAACCGGCGCGCGCGTCGAATGCAGCAAGCCTTATACCCGCGACATCGGCAAATACGTCATGATGCCGGCCAACGCCAAAAAACGGCACCCCGTCGTTGAGGCGCGCACGGCGAAGCTCACGGCGCTGGCCGAGACCGACGCCTTCAACCGCGTGGAGCGCGGCGGCAGCGACCTTGGCATCATCACCGCCGGCACAAGCTATCTCTATGCGAAGGAAGTGTTCGGCGACACGGCTTCCGTGCTCAAGCTCGGCATGGTCAACCCGCTGCCCGTGCAGCTGATCAAGGATTTTGCCGCCTCCGTCAAAAAGGTGGTCGTGATCGAGGAAATGGATCCGATCATCGAAAACCACTGCCGCGCCCTGGGCATTGAGGTCACGGGCAAGGATGTGCTGCCGGTCGTCGGTGAATTCTCGCAGAATCTGATCGCGGAGAAGCTCGGCCTGCCCGCAAAGGCGGCCTGCGCGCTGGATGCGGCGCTGCCCATGCGCCCGCCCGCGATGTGCTCCGGCTGCCCGCACAGAGGCGTGTTCTACACACTGAATAAGAATAAATGCACGGTGCTCGGCGATATCGGCTGCTACACGCTCGGCGCGGTGGCCCCGCTGTCCGCGATGCACATGACGCTCTGTATGGGCGCCTCCATCTCGGCGCTGCACGGCTTCAACAAGGCGCTCGGCGACGAGGTCGCGGGCAAGACCGTGGCCGTCATCGGCGATTCCACCTTCATGCACAGCGGCATGAC
>JAFZNN010000225.1 GCA_017550895.1 Clostridia bacterium | reverse complement strand
GTCGCGGTTCTGCTCAAGGATGCCGATCCACAGCAGGTGATCGATCACCTTCTGCGCCTCTTCCTCGGTCATGTTGTTGCGCGCTGCCAGCTCCGGGGTCGTCAGGCCGACGCGTCGCTGCTTAAAGCTGAGCATGAACCGGACCTCGTCCTTGGTCAGCAGCCGGTCGAGAATCCAGAAATCCATGTGGTTTTCCTTCAGCGCGCCGGGCAGCTTGCGCGGGATGGAGTCCGTGATCATCACGGCGAGCTTTTTGACGAGCTTCGCCTTTTCGGGATCGTCGCAATGATGCGCGTCCACGGGGTAATCCCGTTCATTGACGTGGATCCTGGGATTGACTTCCTTCACCATATGAAAGCACCTCTTATTCGATCGGGATCTTGATCGTCACATCGCTGGTCGGATAGGTTGCGCAGGCGTGGACGTAGTTGAACTCCTTGTCCGCCGCGCGGCGGCCGTCGTTTTCGGGGCAGATATAGACGCTGCCGGCGAGCACCTTGGTGCGGCAGAAGCCGCATTCGCCGCTGCGGCAGGCCGTTTCGATGCGGATGCCCGCGCGCTCGAGCGCCACGACCAGGCTCTCCGTCGCCTTCGCGGGGATCACATCCTCCTGAATGCCGCGGCGCACGGTCAGACTGAACGTCTTGTCCTTCAGCTCGACGGGATAGCCGGGGAAGGTCGTGATATCCTTCGCCTGGCCGAAGACCTCAAAGCGGATGCGGCGCTGCGGGGCGCCCAGCTTTTTCAGCTCGTCGCGCAGGAAGGTGTACATCGCCTGCGGGCCGCAAATGAAATAAGTGGTATCCGGCGCGGAATATTTTTTGATCAGCTCGGCGGTCAGGAAGCCTTTTTCGCCCTGCCACGCGGGATCGTCGCCCGAGAGCACGTGCACCACACGCACCTTGTCGCTGTCGAGCGCTTCCAGCTCCTCTTTTAAAATGATGTCGTCCGCCGAAACGGAGCCGTAAAGGATCGTCAGATCAAAATCGAGCGTGCCGTTGGCGATCTCCTTCGCCATGGAGGCGAAGGGCGTGATGCCCACGCCGCCGGCGAGCGCCACAACGTGCTTTGCGTCGCGCAGCGGTTCATAATAGAACTGCCCGCAGCCGAGCAGGCCCGTGAATTTATCGCCGATCTTCACGTTGTCGTTAATGTAATCCGCGATGAAGCCGTCGCCGCGGGAACGGCGCACGGTGATTTCGACAAAGCCGTTTTCCTGCCGCGCCTGATACGGGGCGGAGCTGATGGAATACGGGCGGGAAATGACGGCGCCGTCAATTTCAAAATCAAGCGCCATGAACTGGCCGGCATAGAAGAACGGCAGCTTGCCGCCGTCCGCCCGCGCGAAGCGCACGGTTTTTGCCGTTTTGCCCGTTTCGCGCACGTCGGTCACGACCAGCGCCAGCTTGCCGGGATGCCATTCCTTCACGACCTCGGCGATCGGATCGGCCGCCTGCGGGGCCGCGGAAGCGTTTGCGAAGGCGTCCAGACGCGCCTTGGTCACGCGGGAAGCGCCGGTGACGTCCTTTAAAAAGCCTTTGATTTTCATTTGCTCGCCTCCTCTGCCGCCATGGTATCCAGCACATTTTTCGCTGCTTTTCTGCCGTTGGTCACGGCCGGCCCCATCCCGTTGCCGGAAATGGAGTGCGCGCCGGAGAATTCCAGATGTTCGATCACGCGCTCCTCTTCTGCGGTCTGCAGCCGGGCGATGATATGATCGTCCATGCAGTGCATATAGCCGTAAACACAGCCGTTCCACATGCCGGTATAGTGCGAAACCGTCATCGGCGTTTCGATGATCACCTCAAGCGCGTGCGCAAGCAGATCGACGCCGAAATAGCGGCTCATCGTTTCAACGGTCGTTTTCGCCGTTTCGTGCTTCACGCGATCATAGTCCTCCGCGCGCACCTGCTTCCAGCCGTCCACGCGCGGCAGCGCCGTGATGGAAAGAATGCAGGTGCCTTCCGGCGTACAGGTCGGATTGGCCAGATTCAGCGTGATCGCCGTCAGATAATTGTAAGGGCCGGTCGTCAGGTAATTCCTGAAGATTTCGTCCGTATCCATCGTTTCGCCGCGGAAAACATTGAAATCCCGGATGCCGAGCTGCTCGGCCGTCTGATCCAGCAGCAGGAACACCGTAAACGCGCTCAGGCTGATTTTCCGGCCGTTGACAAGCTTGAATGCTTTTTCGGGCACGGCGCTTGCCGGCTCGATCATGGAGGTGTAGACCTTGTTGGGATAGGCGGAGGAGATCACGTAATCCGCAAAGATTTCATCCCCGCGCGCGGTGCGCACGCCATACGCTTTGCCGTCCCTGACAAGGATCTTCTCCACCTGCTGGCGGTATTCGATCTGCACGCCCATCGCTTCGGCGCGCTCCGCCATTTTCAGCGACATTTCGTGGCTGAGCTTTTTGGGGACCTTGGAGCCGTAGCCGATATAATCCGCCATCAGCACCGCAAAGATCGTGAACGGCAGCGTGGAGAGCGGATTGCCGACGTAGATCCAGTAAGGCGACAGCAGATCGACCGCTTTTTGCGGCAGGTCGAAGGTCTCAATGACCTCCAGCGCCGAATAGCCGGCCGTTTTGACGAACGCCTCGTGCTTCATGAGCATTTTGGCCTTGCTCATCGGATGGATGGAAAGCTCGTTGACGCTCTCATACACGGTATTGCACAGCTGCAGCAGACGCAGCACCTTGTCATACGTGCCGGGCACCTCGGCGTCCACCTCGCGGGAGAACCGCTCGAGGCCGGGGTGCAGCGTCACCTCGATGCCGGGGAGCGACGCGTGATAAGCCTCCGGCACGTCGAGCCAGTCAATCTCGACGCCCATATCCTCCAGGAATTTCCCGACCTTCAGACGGTTGCCTTTTTCGCCGATGCTCATCATTTCGTGCAGCGTCGCCTCGATCTCAACGCCGCCGCGCACGAAGCTGGTCGCAAGGCCGCCGGGCAGGTTGTGGCGCTCGAGCACGAGCACGTCCTTGCCCTTGTTGGCAAGCATCAGCGCAGAGGAAAGGCCGGCCAGCGCGCCGCCGATGACGATCACGTCATAATGATCTTTATAGAATTTCATAGCTTCAGTCCTCTCGGAGCTGCCGGGGCAGCTCTGTTTTTTGTCAAAAAGAGGGGCAACGGATTGCCCCTCTTTGCGGTTTTTCAGAATCAGAAGAAACGCTCGATCAGCTCGCGGGAATACTCGGCGGTTTCATCCATATCGCCGAAGCTCATGATCTCGCCGGCATAGAACGTATCATACTTGCCCTGCATGGCCTCCACCTTCTCGTACCAGCCGTCGGCATAGTCCGCGGAGAAGACATGGGGGAAGTAATAGACGCTCCACTCGTTGACGACGTTGGACGCGGGATTCTTCATGGTCTTGAGATCATCGAGCACCATCTTCTTGCAGGTTTCATAAGGCACCTCTTTGCTGTTCTTATGCTTGCGCAGCGCATAGGTGGTGATGACCTGATCCACGGAATCCTTCCAGCGGCGGGAGTAGACCATCAGGTGGCCCAGCCGCTCCTTGAC
>JAFZNN010000224.1 GCA_017550895.1 Clostridia bacterium | reverse complement strand
CTTCATGGTTTCGCCCGACGGCGAGACCGGCGCGCGGCTGGTCAGCGACGACCGCAGCTTCTACCACAACCTGATGAAGGCCATGCTGGATTTCTTCCAGACCGGCGTGCCGCCCGTTCCCGAGCGGGAGACCATGGCCATTCTCTCCGTGATCGACGTCGCCCGCCTGGCCCGCGAAGATCCGGATGTGTGGTATCCGCTGGATCAGTGACGCCGGTCAGTTGAGGAGCTCCGCGACCACGGACAGCCAGCGGCCTGCCGGCGTCGTCCACACTTCCTTATAGGTGGCGTTGTTCATCTGCGGCCAGTATGGCTCATCCCCGTTGCCGCGGGTCTGGACGCCCACGGGCAGCTCGCCCGCGCATTCGCCCAGCAGCGCGGCGTACTGGCTGGCGTAACGCCGGCCTTCGCCGTACATCAGCGACTGCCGGAAGGGATTCAGGCCGATGTTCCATTGCAGCTGCGCCGCGGCGACGGCGCGCAGGCCGTCGTCATCCAGCATACGACCCAGCAGCGCGGCGGCCTTGGCCCGGCTGAGCAGCACGGCGTTGTTGCCCCGGAAGGAGAACCACACAGGAAATTGCTTAAGATACCAGCCCCCGCCCAAGGGCCGCCCGGCTTCCAGCTGGCGAACGTAGTCCACGCGGGCTTCCGGGCCAGTCAGCAGATGCTGGCGATTGAAGCTGTCCGCGTCCTCCGGCTCGCTCAGATGATAAAGCCCCGCGGGCATCATGCCGTATGGCGAGGCGAAGCCAAAGAGCCGCTTCAGGTAATCCGCGTGACGCCCTGCGGCTTCGCGCCACAACGGCGCGTCCGGGTGGTTGGGCAGAGCGCCGATGAGCACCGATAACATCTGCGCGTAGATGTGATCCCGCGCCTGATGATTGAAGTGAACAGGCGCGCGTTTAGCCGCGTTCCGCCAGAAAAAGCCGCCTTCGGGAAACGCCTCTGTCAAAGGCTCCGTTTCCAGACAGGTCAGCGCATCGCGGGCATAGAGGGCGGCGCATTCCGCGTAATCGCCCTTTCCCGTTTCCCTGAACAGCAGCGCCGCGCTCCAGGCCATGGTGGCTGAGAACGCGCTCTCGGGCGTCATCCAGGAATGCTCCCAGAAGGCGGGCGGGCGCTCGTCAAAGCCGGTTCTTCCGAATTTCTCCCGGGCGAAGCGAAAATCGGCCTCGGCGCAGGCCAGCGCGCGGGCCGCCAGACCGGGATCGTCGCCATTGAGGCAGCGGGCTGCGAACGCCTCCACGCCGGCGCACAGGAAATTCTCATAGGCGTTGTTGTGCACGCGGGCAGAAACGTCGTCGACGTCTCCGATAAAGCCCTGCGGCCACATGCTCACGCCCACGCTGGTGGCGCGCCAGCCGTCGCCGAAGCGGCTCTTGAGCACATAATCCAGCCCCCAGAGCGCCTCCTCCTGGAACCGTCGGTATGAGGCGTCTTCCCTGCGCCGGAGCGCTTCGCAGAGTTCGAACAGGGACAGCGTCACCTCCGCGGACTGAATGAGCTGCTGGGAAAGGTCGCCGGCGTCGTGCCAGCCGCCATTGAACACGAAGGATCTGCCGCCGTGACGGGCCAGTATGTCGCG
>JAFZNN010000223.1 GCA_017550895.1 Clostridia bacterium | reverse complement strand
CCGACAAATATCGGAATTACCTTGATACGATGTCGCGTTTTCATAAGTATTCCGTCAACAACACCATGCTTATCTATATGCAGAAGCCCGACGCGACGCTGGTTGCCGGTTTCAACAAATGGCGAGATCAGTTCGGCAGAAACGTCATGAAGGGCGAACGCGGCATCCGCATCATTGCCCCGACGCCGTTTAAAAAGAAGATCGAGATCGAAAAGCGCGACCCCGATACCCATGCCGTGCTGCTTGATCCGGACGGCAAACCGATTACCGAAACCAAAACGATGACCGTGCCGATGTTCAAGCCCGTTACGGTGTTTGATGTTTCGCAGACGCAGGGCAAGGAACTGCCGCATCTGGCGGAAACACTGCACGGGAATGTGCGCAATTTTGATCTTTTGCGCGACGCGATCTGCACCGCCGCGCCGGTGCCCGTGGAATTCAAGCCGCTTGCGGAGAACGCGGACGGCTTCTTTTCCAAGAGCAAGCAGAGAATCGTGATCCGTGATAATATGAGCGAGGCGCAGACGATCTGCGCATTGCTTCATGAAACGGCGCATTCCGTCCTGCACAATCAGAAACCCGGAGAAAAAGAAAAGCCTGCCAAAACAGAAGAAATCGAAGCAGAGAGCATTGCCTATACGGTTGCCAAGTTTTTCGGGATCGACACCGACAAAAACTCTTTCGGCTATCTGGCGTCCTGGTTGGCGAATACAGGCGAATGGTCCGCGGATAAAGACGTTTCCGAGCTGCGCGCCAGTCTGGAAACGATCAACGCCGCGTCTTCAGATCTGATTTCAAGCATTGAGAAAGCATACAAAGCACGGGCACAGGAGCTGGAGCAAACCGCGGAGCAGCCTGCCGTTTCACCGCCTGCCATGGAAAAGAACGCTCCGCCAGAACCGGAGATTCAGCCGATCGTACAGCCTGATCCGACGGTTGATTTGGCAGACGTCGCAAACTTCGGCTACACAAGCGGTGAACTGATCCCGCTTACGCTCGATCGCGCCGCCGAACTGATGGAGGCCGGCTGTGAAATCTATCTTCTGCATGACGACGGTTCCGAATCGCTTGCAACCGCGCCGGAAGACGTGCTTCAGCATTACGGCTATTGCGGTATTGAAAAAGAAGAGTGGCTGCGCATGTCGGAGGCCGTCGCCGCGATGGACGCGGTCAAGGCCTCCGAACAGGGGTTCCTTGACAATCCGAAGGACAGCTTCGCGATATATATGCTCCGCGACACGGAAGAAACCCGCGATATTCGTTATCTTGCCTCCGATCAGCTGGAAGAAATGCATATTCCCGTGGATAAGGCAAATTACGAGTTCAAATATGCAGGATCACTTCTTGACATCAGAGGAACCGTTTCGCAGAAACTGGAACAGATTTACGAGCTTTGCAACGAGGATAATCGTCCGTCCGACTACGACGCGCGTTCGCTTTCTGTCAGCGACATCATTGCGCTCAAGCAGAACGGTGCGGTATCCTATTACTACGTTGACAGCGCCGGATTCCGCGATCTGCCGCAGTTTGACGGCAATCCGCTGAAGACCGCCGAGCTGTCGATGGAAGACGACGCCGATATGATCGACGGGGTCATCAACAACGGCAGAAAGAAGGGTACGGAGGCGGTCACAGCAGATACGGCGGCAAAGAAAGAGAAAAAGCCGTCCGTGCTCAAGAAACTGAACGCGCTCAAAGCGGAGATTGCCGCAAACCCTACCGATCCAAAAGAAAGAACTGAAAGGAGCATCTGACCGTGGACTTTACCCATGAAGAATTGCAGCTGATTGCCATTTACAAATCGGACAGCCTGCCCGAAACGATTGCGGCCATCCGAGCCATGCGTGCGGTGCTGGAACCGGATGAAACCGACCTGCTGAATCTGACGAATTCCGCGCTTGCCAAGCTGGAACAGATTGACGAAGAATCTTTTGTTGAGTTGGATCTGATCCCGGAAGAATAAGCCGCACACTGAAACAGCCCTGTCAATGGATTGGCAGGGCTATGCTATTATGATACTGCTTTTCTTTTCTTTTCAGATTGTTTGAGAAACAATGAATCCTATATTGAAAATATGAGTTGGCTTTGTTATAATGAGAGTGCCACACAACTGAATCGCAACATGATAGCGAGTCTGTGTTTTTGTTTTGGCAAAAACGCAAGCTCAATTTTGATATACTCGCTATTGTTGTTGCAGTATTCAGAAGCTGTGTGGCGCAACCCGAGCTGTGCGTTTTTCGTGCGCAGCTTCGGCTGCGCATTTTTTATTTTGTGTGGCCGTTTTGCGCGCAAACATGAACCGCACGCAAACACCGATTGTCTTTATTATCAGAGGAGAATCGGGTTTCTCTCTGTCAAACCACGAAACCGGAGGTTGTCGAAATGAAAACTGTTTTAAAACGCACGTTGTCCATTCTGCTCTGCGCCGTGCTGGTGTTCGGCGCCGCGCCGTTGCAGGGACTAGCAGAATTGGATTGGCACTTGCCGAAGCTGCCGTCACTTGTTTCGCTATTTGTGACAAAGGCGGAGGCAGCGGACGCCACAAGCGGCAGTTGCGGCACAGGCGCAACTTGGAATTATGATACTGAAACGCAAACCTTGACCATCAGCGGGACGGGAGGTATCTCTAATTATAGTTCATATCAAGGTTTAACTTATGCACCATGGCGTTCTTATTCAGACTCCATGAAAACGCTGGTTATCAAAAACGGGATAACAAGCATTGGTTCTTATGCATTTTCGGGCTGCACCGGGCTGACGAGTGTCACGATCCCAGACAGCGTCACGAGTATTGGCTTTATGGCATTCTACTGCACCGGGCTGACACGGGTCAACATTGATAATTTTAATGCATGGTGTCGGATTTCGTTTGGTAACGATGGCGCAAACCCACTCTCCTGTGCGCATCATTTATATATGAATGGTTCGGAAGTGACGAATGCTGTTATTCCGACCGATTTAGTCGCGATTGGTGCATATCAGTTTAACGGCTGGAGTGCACTGGAAACTGTCACGATCCCGGACAGCGTCCCGCGCATCGACAGCGACGCCTTCTCTGGCTGCACCGGGCTGACAAGCATTACGATCCCAAACAGCGTCATAAGCATCGGTTATTATGCATTCGAGCACTGCTCCGGACTGACGAGCATCACGATCCCGGACAGCGTCACGAGCATCGGTGATCTGGCCTTCCGTGGGTGCTCCAGGCTGACAAACATCACGATTCCGGACAGCGTAACGACCATCGGCAATCAGGCATTTTCCGACTGCTCCAAGCTGGCCAGTATCCGCCTTTCAAGCAATCTGACAGCAATCAGCAGTTATGCTTTTTCCTCCTGCCTGAGTTTGTCTTCCGTCACGATTCCGGACAGCGTAACAAGCATCGGCAGCTACGCTTTCAACGGCTGCTCGGCCTTGACAACGGTTGTGATTCCGGACAGTGTCACGATCATCGGCGAAAAAGCGTTTTATCAATGCTCTGCTTTGAAGTCGGTCAATATTCCGGATGGCGTGACCAAGCTTGACGACTATGCCTTTGCCGAGTGTCAAACCCTGCCCTCTATTTCGCTGCCCGGCAGCATCTCTGTGATGGGGAACTATGTGTTCCAGAATTGCAAAAATCTTGCAAGCATCACCTTTGAAGAAGAGTTCTATGAGATCCCCAGTTGTACCTGTTATGGTTGCACGGGATTAAAAAACATCGTCTTTGCCGACAGTGTTAAAACGGTTGGGAGCAGTGCTTTTTACGGCTGCATCGGTCTCAAAAGCCTTGCGCTTGGCAACGGCGTCGAGACGGTCGGCTCTCAGGCGTTTTACGGCTGCAGCGGCATTCGCTCGCTCACGGTTCCGTCGTCTGTTGAAACCATCGGTTCCTCAGCCTTTTACAACTGCACCGGTCTGACGGACGTTGCCCTTCACCAAGGACTCAAAACGATTGATAACGATGCGTTTCACGGTTGTGTCGGTCTCAAGGCTATCACTGTCCCGGCCGGGGTAACGACGATTGGCGGCAGCGCATTTTGCGATTGCACCGGATTGAGGGCGATCACGCTTCCAGACACTCTTACTTTAATCGGTCAGGATGCATTCTATAACACGGCGTATTATAACAATAATTCAAACTGGACGCAGAACGTGCTGTATATCGGCAACCATCTGGTAGGCGCAAGCGGGATCTCCGGTGACTATGAAATCAAAGCAGGCGTCAAATGCATTGCGAATGGTGCCTTTAACGGATGCAGTTATCTGACCGGCACTGTCATTCCGAGCGGGGTGACGGCAATTCCGTATTCTGCATTTTATGGCTGCAGTCGATTGACGTCTGTCACGATTCCGGACAGCGTGACAAGCATCGGCGTTGATGCATTCTACGGCTGCACGGGGCTGAAAAGCGTCACGATCCCGGACAGCGTCACAAGCATCGGCAGTTACGCATTCCAGAATTGCACCGGGCTGACAAGCGTCCGGCTTCCTTCTGGGTTAAAAAAGATTTCAAGCAATTTGTTTAACTATTCCGGGTTGAAAACAGTTAAAATCCCGAGCAGTGTTACGTTGATCGAGTATGCTGCATTCAATTGCAGCCTAACAACAGTTTATTATACTGGATCGGAAAGCGAATGGAATAGGATATCTATCAGCGATTATAACACATCTTTAAATAATGCGACCAAGTATTTTGAATCCGTTCTTGAGGATGACACGCAGCAAACCGGAACGGTGACCTATTATGCTGACGGGTCGCACACCTGCACGCTGAATTTGAATCTGGAAGCGCAGTGGTTTGCGCAGGAGAATACCATCTATAATCATGAGCTTGCGCGTTTTTGCGCCGGCTTCGCCATGTTGGGTTATATGAAAGGGCACACCGACAAGCTGCGGGATGCGCTGTCCGCAATGGGGTTTGACGGTGACCGCGCAGACATCAATCTGAATACCGGGCGCGACGAGGTGAATTATTTCATTGCCGATCAGCAGATCATCGTCAATGGCAGAAAGACGCGGCTGGTGTTCGCCGGCCTGATCGGATCAAACGGCGATCAGTGGTATTCCAATTTCGACCCTGATGCAACAGAAAGCAGCATGTATCATAAAGACGCAGAAAAAGGCGACAATCACCTGGGCTTTATAGACGCGCGTGATTATGTTTATTACCAATTGAGTAAATACTACGAGGACAACAACATTGACAAAGGCAGTGCAAAGCTTTTATTGACCGGTCACAGCCGCGGTGCTGCTGCGGCAAACCTGCTTGCGGCGGAATTGATTGACAACGGAAGGTTTGCGAACGCAAACAGTATTTATACTTACACCTTTGCAACGCCGCGCGGCACTGCACTGGAAAAGGCAGAAAGCATCCGTTACAACAGCATTTTTAATATCGTGAATCCTGAGGACTTTGTGACAAAAGTTATGCTGGACAGTTGGGGATTCAAGCGTTATGGAACGACCTATACACTGCCGAGCAAGACGAATGACAATCAATATAGCAAATATTTGACGAATATGCGCCCGAATTTTTATAAATATACGGGCAAAACTTATACGCCTTATACTTTAGGCGAAGCTACAACTTATGCAGCTGTG
>JAFZNN010000019.1 GCA_017550895.1 Clostridia bacterium | reverse complement strand
TCTTGCCGGTGTTCATCAGCAGGAAGCAGCCGGTGCCGTAGGTATTCTTTGCCTGACCGGCCTCGAAGCAGGCCTGGCCGAACAGCGCGGCGGGCTGATCGCCGATCGCGCCGCAGATGGGAATGCCTTCCAGCGCTTCCAGACCGAGGATGCCCTTGGCCACGCGGCCGTAGATCTTGCTCGAGGGCACAGGCTCCGGCAGAATCGACATCGGAATGCCGAGCGTGTCGCACAGATGCTTATCCCAGCAGAGATTGTCAACGTCGAAGAGCATCGTGCGGGAGGCGTTGGAATAATCCGTCACATACACGCTGCCGCCGGTCAGATTCCAGATCAGCCAGGTCTCGACCGTGCCGAACAGCAGGCGGCCTTCGTCGGCCAGCTTGCGCGCCTCGGGCACATGATCCAGGATCCATTTGATCTTGGTGCCGGAGAAATAGGCGTCGATCAGCAGACCGGTCTTCTCTTTGATATACTCCTCGAGCCCCTGCGCCTTGAGCTCCTCGCAGATATCCGCCGTGCGGCGGCACTGCCAGACGATCGCGTTATAGACCGGTTTGCCGGTCTGACGGTCCCAGAGGATGGTCGTCTCGCGCTGATTGGTGATGCCGATGCCGGCAATCTCGCTCGGGCGCACGCTGCTGTTGGCAATGCAGGTGGAAACCGCCTCGAACTGGCTGTAAAGGATGGTGAGCGGGTCATGCTCAACCCAGCCCGCCTGCGGGTAGATCTGCTCGAATTCCTTCTGCGCCTTGCTCACGGCGTTGCCTTTTTTGTCAAAAATGATCGCACGGGAGCTTGTGGTGCCCTGATCGAGGGCGAGAACGTAATTTGCCATAATGGATCACCTTTCTATAAGAATTTTTATTTTTCAATGCCAAAATACCGCATCGCGTTGCGATAGGATATATTTTCTGCAAGGGTCTGCAGCGCGGCGGGGTCGTCAGGATACTGCCCCTGCGCGACCAGATCGCCCAGGAAGCCGCAGAGGATGCGGCGGAAATATTCGTGGCGCGGATAGGAGAGGAAAGAGCGGGAATCCGTCACCATGCCGATGAATTTGCCCAGCGCGCCGAGATTCGCCAGCGCCGCAAGCTGCGCGCGCATGCCGTCGATGTTGTCGTTGAACCACCAGGCGGAGCCGAACTGCAGCTTGCTTTCCGCCTCCTCGGTCTGGAAGTTGCCGATCATCGAGCCGAGGACGTAATTATCCCGCGGGTTGAGGCAGAACAGGATCGTGCGGGGCAGCGCATCCTCCGCCGCGAGCGAATCGAGGAAGCGTGAAAGCTGCAGCGCCACCGGCCAGTCGCCGATGGAATCATACCCCGTGTCCGGCCCGATGGCGCGGAACATCTTGGTATTGTTGTTGCGCATGGGCCCGATGTGCAGCTCCATCCCCCAGCCGCGTTTCGCGTACTCTGCGGCCAGGAACCGCAGCAGCGCGGTGCGGAACTGATCCGCCGCAAGCGGATCCGGCGTTTCGCAGCGGCGGGCGGCGGCGAAGATCGCTTCGATGCGGTCGTTGTCCGCCGGCGCGTAGGGCACATAGGCGAAGCCGTGGTCGCTCGCGCGGCAGCCGAGCGAGGCAAAGAACGCGATCCGTTCCCGCAGCACATCGCAGAGCGCGGCAAAGCTGTCGATCGGCGCGCCGACGCGCGCCTCCATCTCCATCAGCCATGCCGGCCAGCCGGGGGCCTCGACCGCGAGCGCCTTATCCGGGCGGAACGCCGGCAGCACGCGGCAGCGGAAGGACGGATCCTTCGCGATCAGCTGATGGTATTCCAGACTGTCCGCCGGGTCGTCGGTGGTGCACAGGTGGGTCACGCCGGAGCGCTCGATCAGCGCGCGGGGCGTAAAGTCGCCGGCGGCGATCGTCGCGCAGGTGGCGCGCCAGATTTCATCCGCCGAGCCCGCATCCAAAATCCGGTCGATCCCGAAATACCGGCGCAGCTCCAGATGCACCCAGTGATACATCGGATTGCCGATCAGGTCGGGCATGCAGGCGGCGAAGGCGCGGAACTTCTCCTCGCCCGGCGCGTCGCCCGTGATCAGCCGCTCCGGCACGCCGCAGGAGCGCATGGCGCGCCATTTATAGTGGTCCCCGCCGAGCCAGAGCGCGGCAAGATCCGACGGCGCGGCGTTTTCGTAAATCTCCTTGGGGGAAAGATGACAGTGCCAGTCAAAAATGGGCATCTTCTCCGCTGCGGCGTAGGCCGCTCTGGCGGGTTCATTGTCGAGCAGAAACGCACTGCCCAGAAACTCCTTTTGCATACCGTCCTCCTCCTGCGCCGGCGCAGACGCGCCCGGCCTCTTCTTTTAATTTTAGCATAAATCACAAATATTGCAAGTGATTCTTTAAAATTCATTAGAAAAAATGACAGGCACGCTGTCCGCGCCGGCCGCGCCCGCAAACGGACGCGCAACGCCCCGACCGCAGCTGCATGGCTGTGATCGGGGCGGTTTCGTTTCGTCTGTGCCGCACACGGGCGTTCAGTTGCTGACGTAAAGCTGCTTGTACGGGTTCTGCCCGTCCGGCGTGACGACCGTAAAGGGGTCGGCACGCAGGGTCTGCGCATCGCCGCCGAAAAGCGCGCAATAGCGCTGCACGATGGGCGTGAGCGCCGCGCGGTCTTCCGCGTCCGCCATGCGCACACGCACCTGCGGCGGGAACCGGAGCGCCCGGCAGTCGCCGCGCAGGAAGAGCCGCCCGCCGTACATGCCCGTACACGGGAAATCACCGACGATGGGGCTGCCGCCGGTGTGCAGGCCGAGCACGACGATCACGCCGCCGGCCTGGTATTCGCCCAGAAAGCTGCCTGCCGCGCCGCCGATGACCATGACCGGCACTTTTTCCTGATATTCTTTCATATGAATGCCCGCGCGGTAACCGGCAAAGCCGCGCACATAGATCTCTCCGCCGCGCATGGCATAGCCGGCCGCGTCGCCGATATCGCCGCGCACGACGATCCTGCCGTCGTTCATCGTGTCGCCGACCGCGTCCTGCGCGTTGCCGTTGACAACAATTTCCGCGCCGTTGAGATAGGCGCCGAGCGCGTTGCCGGGCACGCCGTCGATTTCGATCCGTTTGCCGGCCATGCCGGCGGCAATGAACCGCTGTCCGCAGCAGCCGGTCAGGCGGCAGTCGCCCGCCGTGCCGCAGAGCGCTTCATTGATCGCCCGGTGATCGAGCGTCGTAACGTCGAGTATCGTCATGTCAGACCGCACCTCCGAACCGTTCCGTCCGCACAGCCGGCGAAAAGGCCGCCGAGGTCGCCGCGGACGTCAAAAGCGAAAAATCAACCGTATGCAGCGGCGTCTGTTCCCGGATCATCGCGGTGTAGATGCCCGCGCGGTCCGTGCCGCCGATCAGAATAAAGCCCTTCAGCCGGTCGTCTTTGACGAAGAAGCGTTTGTAGGCGTCGCCGCTGTCCGCCGCAATCATTTCGCCGTCATAGCTGCCCGCGGTCATCAGATGCAGGCCGAAAAAGCCGATGGAATTCATCGGGATCCCGCGGTCAAACGACGCGTCGCCGCCCGCCATGTTGACGCCGGCGGCATGGCCCTGCAGATAGGCGTTCGGGAGCAGCGCCAGCACGCGCCGCGCCCCGCAGGAGCGGTCGTAGCCCTGCGCGCAGTCGCCGGCAGCGTAGACGTCCAGCAGCGTCGTCGCCATGCGCTCGTCGATCAGGATGCCGCGATCCGTTTCGCCGCCCGCCTCTTTGACAAGCGCTGTATTCGGCCGCACGCCGACGGCCAGCACGAGCACGTCGAACGGCACCGTTTCGCCGCTTTTCATCTCGGCGGAACCGGCGGAAAACTGCGCGACGCTGTCGCCGAGCAGGAACCGGATGCCCTGCGCTTCCAGATGCTTCTGCACCCTTGCCGCAGCCGCGGCGTCCAGAATGCTGGAAAGCACACGGTCCGCAAGATCGCAGACGGTGATGCTACCGACCCGGGCGTGCAGCCCCTCGGCGCATTTCAGTCCGATCAGGCCCGCGCCGACGATCAGCACGCGGCACTCCGGCGTGATCGCCTGTTCCAGCGCCAGCGCGTCGTCGAGCGTCTGAAACGTGAACTTCTGCGCCACGCTCTCCAGGCCCTTCATCGGCGGCAGAAACGGCGACGAGCCTGCGGCGACGCAGAGCGCGTCATAAGGCAGCTGCGCGCCGTCGCTGAGCGCAACGGTTTTCGCCAGCGGATCGATCGATTCCGCGCGCACGCCGTAGCGCACGGTGCAGCCGACGTTTGCAAGGAAGGAGCCGTCGCGGTACAGCATGCGCTTCAGATCCGTTTTGCCTTCCAGATAGTAGGAAATCAGCGGGCGGCAGTAGACCGGATGCGGTTCCGCGGAAATGACGGTGATCTCCCCCGCCCCGTCTGTGCTGCGGATGCCCTCGATGCAGCCGACGGCGGCGACGCCGTTGCCGATGATCACATAACGCTTCATACGGCCGCCTCCCGTTCTTCATAGACGATCGCGCCGTTCGGGCAGCCCGTGACGCAGGCGGGCGCGCCGCAGGTATTCTGCAGGCAAAGCTCGCATTTCTGCATCGCGCCGTTCTCACCCGGCGCCAGCGCGCCGTAGGGGCAGACCAGCACGCAGGTCAGGCACCCGACGCATTTTTCCCTGTTGATCTGCACCACGCCGTCCGTTTTGGAAATCGCGCCGGCGATGCAGCTTTTGACGCAAAGCGGATCCTCGCAATGGCGGCAGGAAACGGCGAAAAAAACGCCGTCCTTGCCCTCCACATGAATGCGCGGATAGATCTGCCTGCCCTTCAGCGCGCTTGCCATATCCCGCAGACCGGAATTGGCAAAGGCGCAGTTGTATTCGCACAGATGGCAGCCGAGGCACCATGCCTCGTTGACATAGATTCGTTTCATGCCTGCCTCCCAGTCTTCTCATTCACCCGCATGGGCGATGCCGAGAATCTCCAGCTCTTTTTCCGTCAGCCCGACGCCGCGCAGCATCATGCGGTTGCCGCGCAGGGCTTCGATCGCGTTGATGCCCATGCCGCCCATGATCTCCTTGATTTCATGCCGCCAGGCGGTCATCAGCCGGATCAGCCTCTCGCTGCCCAGATCGGGATTCAGCCGCTTGACCAGATCGGGCCGCTGGGTCGCAATGCCCCAGTTGCATTTGCCGCTCTGGCAGGTGCGGCAGAGATGGCAGCCGAGCGCGAGCAGCGCCGCCGTTGCGATATAGCAGGCGTCCGCGCC
>JAFZNN010000222.1 GCA_017550895.1 Clostridia bacterium | reverse complement strand
GGCGGGGCAACGCAGCTGCCCGGCGGCGCGGTTTTCCGCGTGCGGCACGGGCTGGCGGAATTTCCGACGCAGGCGGCGCAGCCGCTCTCGCCGCAGCCGCTGGCACAGGCGCAGACCGTCGGCGCATGGCGCGTTGCTGCGCGCTGCGTTCATAGAAATGATATAAATAATTTACAGCGAATTTCAAATCAAGTCTTGGCATATCGGCTCGATTATGATAAAATAAACGGCAAAGCCATCTGGCGCAGCCGCAGCCCCGGCGACCGGCTACGGCTTCCCGGGCGCGGCGAAAAGACACTGAAAAAGCTGTTCAACGAGCTGGCGATCGCGCCGGAGGCGCGTGCGGGGATCCCGCTGCTGACCGACGATGACGGCGTGCTGCTCGCGCTCGGCGTCGGATGCGACGCGCGCGCGGCCGCTACATCGGAAACCGAACGGCTGTTAATCATTGAAGCACTACGAGAAGGGGTGGATGCAGATGCTGGATCGAATTGAAAAGATTTTTTATACTGCGGAGGATCTGGACGCGGCCGTTAAACGGCTGGGCGCGCAGATCAGCAAGGATTACGAGGGCAAAAACCTGATGCTGGTCAGCGTGCTGAAGGGCTCGATCGTCTTTATGGCGGATCTCATGCGAGCGATCACCGTGCCCTGCAAGATTGATTTCATGAGCGTTTCCAGCTACAAAAGCGAAACCTCGACCGGCGTTGTGCGCATCCTCAAGGATCTGGATGAATCCATCGCGGGCTGCGACGTGCTGATCGTGGAGGATATTCTCGACACCGGCCGCACGCTTTCCTATCTGAAAAAGCTGCTGCTCAACCGCAACCCGGCGTCGTTCCGCATCTGCACGCTGATCGACAAGCCGGAGGCGCGCGTCGCCGACGACGTGACCGCCGATTACGTCGGCCTGAACGTGCCGAATGAATTCATCGTCGGCTACGGGCTGGACTGCGATCAGCTCTACCGCAACCTGCCGTTCATCGGCGTGCTCAAGCAGGAATACCGTCCGGGCTGATTATCAGCAAGGGGAAAGACAGAAACAGGAGGAACCGATCAGTGAGTAATCCCAATCAGAATCAGTCGTCGAAGCGGCGCAGGCTGCTCACGCTGATTCCCTATATTCTGATCCCGCTCTTCATCATCAGCGGCATCAGCCTGTATGCGGGGACGCAGAAGCAGGAAAAACTTGAATATTATCAGCTCGTGTCGCTGTTCGATCAGGGCAAGGTCACGGAATACAAGCTCAATCTCAGCAGCGGCGCGCTGATATATAAGCTCAAGGACGAAAAAGAGGCCAAGACCTTCAGCGTGCCGAGCGTGAATCTCTTCCTGACGGATATTCACGAGGGCGTGATCGAATACAACCGCGCACATCCCGACACGCCGATCAAGGCGGCTTATATCACCGGCTCCACGGGGCAGTGGCTTTATAACATCGTGCCGACGCTGCTGCTGCTCGTGGCCATGGTCGGCATCACGTTCTTTATGTTCCGGCGCATGAATCAGACCATGACCAGCGAAAACAACCGCACCCTCAGCTTCGGCAAGGCGCGGATCAAGCAGGCCAAGGATGAAAAGCGCAAGACCACCTTTGACGACGTGGCCGGAGCGGACGAGGAGAAGGAGGAGCTCGCGGAGATCGTGGAATTCCTCAAGGATCCCGCCAAGTTCGATATGCTCGGCGCCCGCATTCCCAAGGGCGTGCTGCTTGTCGGCCCTCCGGGCACCGGCAAAACGCTGCTCGCCCGCGCGGTCGCAGGCGAGGCGAACGTGCCGTTCTTCTCGATTTCCGGTTCGGATTTCGTGGAGATGTATGTCGGCGTCGGCGCGTCCCGCGTGCGCGATCTGTTTGACCAGGCGAAGAAGAATTCCCCGAGCATCATTTTCATCGATGAGATCGACGCGGTCGGCCGCCACAGAGGCGCCGGTATGGGCGGCGGC
>JAFZNN010000221.1 GCA_017550895.1 Clostridia bacterium | reverse complement strand
GCGCTCGATGTCGGGCGCTATTCGCTGCGCACGGGCTGCATCACCACCTACACGCTCTATCTGCCGCTCAAGAATTACCCGCAGCTGGCCGGGCTCGACCTGGCCTTCTGCGACGCCACCGTCACGGACGGCCACTGACGGCGCTCTCCGCAATACTGTCGGGCCACTGCGGTTTTTGCTTCCGCTGCGGCCCATTCTGCTGAACGACGTCAAAAAGGACGGTTTTTTCGGTATGAATCCATATCCGATATGCTTGCAAAGGCACATGTTTGCTGTTATAATAGACATGAAAACAGGGTTTTACAAATGGTGTACTCATTGGCGACGAACTCCGGCAGGCCAAAGCCTGCTTAAGAGATAATAAAGAAAGAAGAGGGAAAGACAATGAGCGACTATACTGAAGCGCCCCACGCACTGAAGTTGGCAACAAACCGCAGCATGGCCAAGATGATACTGCTCGGTATCGTCACACTCGGCATCTACACCACGATCATTTCATACTATATGTATGAAGACATCAACCTGATCGCATCGCCGCACGATGGCCAGCGGACCATGCACCCGGTCGCCGCCGGTCTGCTGGGCATCATCACGCTCGGCGTCTATCTCTTCGTGTGGACACACAAACTCTGCAACCGGATCCGGGACGAACTGAGCCGCCGCGGCATCGACTACAATTTCAGCGCGCGGACATTCTGGATGTGGGGCATCCTGGGCTCCCTCATTCTCGTCGGCCCGTTCGTATATCTTCACAAGTATTGCAAGGCCATGAACTATCTTGCGGCCGATTACAACGCGCGCGGCTGAAGAAACGCGCATGGTCCGCAAGGACCAGACGGATCGGTATATCGGGAATAATAACGGCGCGGCGGGACTGGCTCCCGCCGCTTCACTTTTTCCGCAAAATATGCTTTATCTGTTCATCGGATGTGGTATAATGTAGGCGAAACGGAGGAACCGACATGAGAACGCTTGTCATCTGGGGCGCGGGCCGCATCGGCCGCGGCTTCGTGGCGGACCTTTTCCACGAGCCGGGCTGGCGCATCGTGTTTGTGGACATCGACCGGGCGCTGGTCGACCGCCTGAACGAACGCGGGGCCTACACCATCTTCAAGGCCACGGCGGCCGGCATCTCGCGCACGCGCGTCGAGGGCGGCTTCACGGCGCTGCACACCTCGCAGACCGACGCGCTGAAGCGCCTCTTCGCCGAGGAAGGGCTCATGCTGGACATCGCCGTGCACGAGCCGAAGCTGCCCGAGGTGGCGGACATGATCGCGCCGCTGCTCGAGGCGCGCTTCAAAGAAAATGCCGGGCCGATGGACATCATGATGAACGTCAACATGACGTCGCCGGACGCCGCCTTCACCCGCCTGCTCGAGGCGCGCCTGGACGGCGAGGCGCTCGCCTGCCTGCGCGAACGCGTCGGCATCACCGGCATCGCGGCCATGTGCATTTCGCCCGTGGCCACCGAGGCCATGTTCCGCGAGGACCCGCTGGCCGTGCTGAACAACGCCTGGCCTGAGCAGGCCATCGGCGCGCCGCAGCTGAAGGGCGAAAAGCCCCGCCTGCCGCGCGTGCGCCTCAGCGCCGACGTGCACGCCGAGGAAACGCGCAAGCTCTACACGCTCAACATGGCGCACGCGCTGTGCTGCTATCTCGGAACGCGCAGGGGGTACCGGACGGTCATCGAGGCGATGGGGGACGGGGCGCTGCGCGCGCGCGTCGCCCAGGCGCTGGAGGAATCCTCGCTGGGCCTGAGCCGCGCCTTCGGCTTCCCGGCGGAGGAGATGGCTGCGTGGCGCGCTGCCATCATCGGCCTGCTGGACAATCCCTCCATCGACGACAACCTGCCCCGGCTGGGCGCCGACTCGCGGCGCAAGCTGTCCCACGACGACCGCCTGTGCGCCCCGGCGCGGCTGTGCCTCGAGGCGGGCGGGCGTCCGGACGCCATCGTGTCGGCCATCCGGGCCGGCTTTGAGTTCTGCCACGACGACCCCGGTACGAACGACGTGCGCGCCCGTGTGGAGCGGGACGGGCTGCCGTCCGCCGTGGCCAGCGTGTGCGGGCTGGATGAAAACGACGCGCTGTACCGCATGATTCTGGACTGTAAACCCGACTGATCAATCATACATTTATATAAGGAGGAAAAATCCATGAAAACCATAGCCGTCCGCCTGCATGCCGCCAACGATCTGCGCATGGAAAGCTTCGAGCTCCCGCCCATCCGGGAGGACGAAGTGCTGGTCAAAATCAT
>JAFZNN010000018.1 GCA_017550895.1 Clostridia bacterium | reverse complement strand
TTGATGCCGGCCTGAGGCGCGCCGTGCGCCACGTAGTGCTTGGGGCAGGCGGCGACGCCCTGGCTCTGGATCCCCCTGACATAGGCCACGCCCATGCGGGAGGTGAGGTATGGGTCTTCGCCGTAATTTTCCTCGACGCGGCCCCAGCGGGGATCCTGCGAAAGATCCAGATTGGGGGCGAAGGTCTCCGTAACGCCCATGCCGCGAACCTGTTTGCCGATGGCCGCGGCGATGCGGCCGATCAGCTCGGGATCGAACGTCGCGCCGAGGCCGAGCGCCTGCGGATACACCGTGGCGCCGTCGCAGAAAAAGCCGTGCAGGCTCTCGCTCATCATCAGCATCGGTATGCCCAGGCGCGTATGCTCGACCATGTGCTTCTGCATGCGGTTGATTTCCGCCGCGGAAAGCGTGATCGTCGAATAAGTCGCTCCGAGGCCGTCGGGGTAGTCCTTATCGAATTGTTCGGAATCGAACTTTTCCGCCAGCTTCAGGCGCAGGCACATCTGCATCAGCTTCTCGCGGGGCGTCATGCGGCCCAGCAGATCGCGGGCGCGCTCCTCCGGCGTCAGGGCGGGATCCTGGTAAGGATAAGACACGGTAAATTACGCCTCCATCTCTTAACATTTTCAGACAGAGTATAGCATATCCACCCTTCACAGTCAAGGCGAAATGAAGGGGGAAACGGGCAATTCTTTGCCCCTGCGCGCTCATAAATCGTTATTGCTCTTTCCGGCGGCAAATAGTATAATAACCGAAGAAGGACGCATTCATCACGATCCGGTTCTTGCAAAAAACGACGACAATGGGGAGGAAACGGGATGGATATCTATAAAATCGCCGTCATCCCGGGCGACGGGATCGGCCCGGAGGTCATCCGCGAGGGCGTCAGGGTGCTGGACGCCGTGGCCTCGCTGGACGGCGGCTTCCGCTTTGAATGGACGCATTTTCCCTGGGGCTGCGAGTATTATCTGAAAAATGGCCGGATGATGCCCGAGGACGGCATAGAGACGCTGAGCCGGTTCGACGCCATCTATCTGGGCGCCGTGGGCGCGCCGGGCGTGCCGGATCACATTTCGCTCTGGGATCTTTTGCTGGTTATCCGCAAGAGCTTCGACCAGTATGTGAACCTGCGCCCGGTGAAGCTGCTGCGCGGCGCGCCCTGCCCGCTGAAGGACGCCCGCCTGGAGGACATCGACATGACGTTCGTGCGCGAAAACAGCGAAGGCGAATACGCCGGCAGCGGCAGCTGGCTCTATCGGGGCAAGCCGAACGAGGTTGTCATTCAGAACGGCGTGTTCTCCCGCGTGGGCTGCGAGCGCGTCATCCGCTACGCCTATGAGCTGGCCCGGAGGGAGAAGAAAACGCTGACCTCCGTGAGCAAGGGCAACGCGCTCAACTATTCCATGGTGTTCTGGGATCAGATCTTTAAGGAAGTGGGCCGCGATTATCCGGATGTCGAAACGCACTCCCTGCTGGTGGACGCGGCCAGCATGTTCATGGTGAAGGATCCGAAGCGCTTCCAGATCGTCGTCACCAGCAATCTGTTCGGGGATATCCTGACCGACCTGGGCGCCGCCATATCGGGCGGCATGGGCCTCGCGGCCGGCGCGAACCTGAATCCGGAGCGCAGATACCCCTCCATGTTCGAGCCCATCCACGGCTCCGCGCCGGACATCGCCGGGAAGGGCGTCGCCAATCCGCTGGCGGCCATCTGGTCGGCCAGCCAGATCCTGGACTTTTTCGGCCGGCCGGAATGGGGCCGCCGCGTGCTGTCGGCCATCGAACAGCTGCTGGTCGAGGGCAAAACCCTCACGCCCGACGTGGGCGGCACGGCCAGCACCAGCCAGGTGGGCGGCGCCGTGGCGGCGATCCTGGAAAGATAGCGCCGCCGTCGCGAAAACGGCGGCCGCGTACCATGACCTGCGACGCACGATGCGGGAGGAGGAGAGCGCATGCCCTTTGTTACCGATGCGATGTTTGAGCGGACCGTCGCCGACAGGCGCTGGCTGCACGCTCACCCGGAGGTGGGCTTCGATCTGGAGAATACCGCCGCCTTTGTCAGGGCGCGGCTGGACGAATGCGGCGTCAGACACGAGGGCGACTATGGCCGGAACGCCGTCTGCGCGCAGATCGGCGATTTTTCCGGGA
>JAFZNN010000220.1 GCA_017550895.1 Clostridia bacterium | reverse complement strand
CTTGCGGAACATGGCCTCCAGCACCGGGAAGATCTCCACGTCCCGGTTGTAGTTGACGGTGGTCTGACCGTAGGCCTCCAGGTGGAAGGGGTCGATCATGTTCACGTCGTTCAGATCGGCCGTCGCCGCTTCATAAGCCAGATTCACGGGGTGCTTGAGCGGCAGATTCCAGATCGGGAAGGTTTCGAATTTCGCGTAGCCGGCCTTGTTGCCGCGCTTGTTTTCATGATACAGCTGCGACAGGCAGGTGGCCATCTTGCCGCTGCCGGGGCCGGGCGCGGTGATCACGACGAGCGGGCGGGAGGTTTCGATGAATTCATTCTTGCCGTAGCCCTCGTCGCTCACGATATGAGACACGTTGTAGGGATAGCCCTCGATGGGATAATGCAGAAATACCTTCATGCCCAGCTGCTCGAGCTTGGTCTTGAACGCCGAAGCGGAGGGCTGCCCGCTGAACTGCGAGAGCACGACGCTGCCGACATACAGCCCCGCGTCGCGGTAGCAGTCGATCAGGCGCAGCACGTCGATATCGTAAGTGATGCCGAGATCGCGGCGGATCTTGTTGTTTTCGATATCCGACGCGTTGATGACGATGACGACCTCCACGTTGTCGGCCAGATGCTTGAGCATCTGCAGCTTGCTGTCCGGCGCAAAGCCCGGCAGCACTCGTGAGGCATGATAATCGTCAAAGAGCTTGCCGCCGAATTCCAGATAGAGCTTGCCGCCGAATTCGTTGATGCGCTTGCGGATCTGCTCCGATTGCTTCTCGATGTAAAGCTGATTGTCGAATCCGATTTTTTTCATAATTATCCCGCTCCCACACTCTCAATTCAAATATATATTATAGCGCATTCACGCGGCGGACGCAAGAGATTTTTCCTGAATTTTAACAAAAAAGCATCCGGAATTCCACCGCTCGACTTCATGCGATGCGCAACCGGATGCTTTAGTTTCTGTTATTCTTCTGTTTGTGGTTCTTCCGTCTGCGAAGCAGCGCATTCTTCCGCGGGGTTCGCTTCCGGCGCGGGCGCTTCGGCGGGCGGAGCGACCATTTCCTCCGGCAGCGGATCGATCAGCGCATCGTCGTCCGGCAGCGCCTCCGGCGCCGGTTCAGCTGCTTCTGTTGCTTTAGCAGCTTCATAGCCGTCGGTGTCGAGCTCCACAAGCACAGGTTCCGCATCCGTTTCGCCGAGGAGACCTTGCGCGTCGTTTTCAGATGCGCACAGGATATCGTCATCCGTGAGCACGATGGTGTCGGCCGCCGCGGCTGCCAGACGTTTTCTGCGTCTGCGCACGAGCAGCACCGCGCCGAACAGGCAGACGATCGTCGCCGCCGTTGCGGCGCAGCCGATCAGCAGTCCGCTCGGCAGGAAGCGGAAGGTCACCGTGTGCGTGCCGGCCTGCAGTTCGCAGCAAAGATAGGCGTCGCACAGCGCGACATAATCGTCCTTGTCGATCGGCTTGCCGTCGATTTCGATCGTCCAGCCCTTGTCGTAGGGGATCGAGGTGAACAGCAGGCTGTCGCGATCCGCGGTCACGGTGCCGGTCAGCTTCGTCTCCTCAAAGGATGTCAGATTCAGCGCGCGGCTTTGGAGGATCTGATAGCCTTCGTTGAGCTTCTCATCGTCCACATACATCGGGAAGAAATCGATATAGCCGTATTCCGCCTCGCTGATCGTGATATACACGCACACGCGCTCGTCGGGCTTGACGATGCCGAGGTCATAGATATAAGGCTCGTCCGTATTCTGGCTGTTGGTTTCCTCGCTTCCCTCGCGCCCGATGGTGATCGAATCGAACGCGGAGGAATTGACGTAGAGATAGCAGTGGCGCTCTTCCGGGACGGAAAGATAGAAGGTCAGCTCGCCGTCAGGGCCGGTGCGGTTGAAGTAAACGTCGCCGGTATCCAGCCCCGAGGTGATCTCATCCATATTGTAATAGCCGATATCGGAGATGTCCATGCGGCCGAAAACGTCCAAAACGCCCGTGGCATATTCAAACCAGTCGGCCTGCACGGTGAAGGGATTGGTCAAGTTCGTGAACCAGTCCTCCATATCGGTGCTGACCGCCATGCCGATGGGCAGCCAGTATTTATTTTCATAGGCGGTGAATTTGCCCACGGTCATCAGCTGCTCATAATAGTCGTTTTCCACCGTGACGTTGTCGTTGTTGTCCACGATGTATTTGAGCGAATGCATCATGTTGTAGACGGGCGTCTGCAAATAATAAGTGTAGCTGTTGATATAGTTGCCGTAAACGCCCAGATCGCTCTGCACGTTGGAAAGGCGTTCGTAGGCCATTGAGGAGAAGGTGGAAACGCCGTTGTAGCCGTACCAGGAGGGATCCATGCGCGCGCGGTTATAGGTCAGATCCATGCGGTAGGCGTCGCTGCCTTCGCGTTCGTCGAGCAGCGTTTTCAGCGCGCGGAAGTCCGCGTAGTCGCCGGCGTAGTTCTGCTTTTTCTGATCCATGCTGTAGCGGTCGGTATTCGCGCAGGAGATTTCGCCGATCACGCAGCAGAGCATCAGCACGGCGAGGGCCGAGCGCATGTATTTGTCGTTGCGCATGATCGCAAAGACCAGGCAGTAGGTCACGGCAAACGCCAGGCTGATCAGCACGGTCTGCTCGCTGACGTTCTTTGAGCCGATTTTCTGAATCAGAATGATCGCAAACACCAGTCCGACGCCGACGAGGAGGATCTCCTTGCCCGTGAATTCCTTCAGCCGCATGAACGCTTTATAAGCCAGCGTCAGCAGGATGAAGCAATACATGAAGGAGAAGCGGTAAGGCAGGTCGTTCGGATAGTGGAAGCCGTGCCAGATATAATTCAGAATATTGATATTGAAGCTGAAATAGAAGATGCCAAGCAGCGTGACGCTTGCGACCTTTTCGCGCAGGGGGACGGTTTTCGAGAAGAGATACAGCGGAACGAGCATGATCGTGCCGATGCCGCAGTAGATATTCGGCAGCACGTCGTCGCCGCTGCTGCGGATCGTGGGCGCGAGGCTCGCGAGATGATTCGCGAGGAAATCAAAGATCGAGAAATAGGCATTATACTGCGACGGGAACGTGCCGGAGGTCGCCGAGCAGTTGCGCAGCATCAGATAGGTCGGGATCAGCGAGCAGGCCGCGAGACCGGCCGCCGCAAGGCTCGCCAGCGCGAAGGTCAAGCCGCTTTTGAGCAGGATGCTGCCCTTGAAGCGGTCCTGCAGGCGGATCACGCGGTTGCCTTCCATATCAAGGGAATACGGCGTCGCTTCATCGAGCGAAGTCGGATCATAAATTGAAAAATAATAAAAAATATAATAAATAACGGAGAAGACGCAGGTCATATAGCCCATGTAGTAATTCGACAGCAGCGTCATGGTCAGCGCGGCGATATAGATCACGGGCTTGCGCTTGTGGATTATGCGCTCGATGCCGAGGATGATCAGCGGGAAATAAACCATTGCGTCCATCCACATGACGTTCCAGTAATACGCAACGAAATAGCCGCACATCGCGTAGAGGATACCGAAGGCCGCCGTGGTGAAATCATGCCGCCGGTGGGATCGCTTGAGATAATACGTGAACGTGCAGGCGGAAAGCGCGGCCTTGACAATGATCATGCCCGCGATGGCTTCCGGCATATTCTCGTGGCCGAGCAGCAGAATCAGGATCGCGGCAGGAGAGGAAAGATAATTGAAGAAGTTGCCCAGAAACGGCGAGCCGAGACCGGTCTGCCACGAATAGAAAAAGCTCTTGAACTGCGTGACGCGGTCATACAGCTCCGCAAACAGCGGGCCGTACTGATGATAGAGATCCATGCGCAGGATCGTGGAATCCCCAAACGGAAACAGCCCGAAGCAATAGCATACGAGCATCATGATCCCGATCGTGCACATTGCCGAGAGCCAGCAATAGCGCTGATCATAAAACAGGCGCCGCAGGAGCGTGCGTTTCGGCGCGGATGAAACCGTCTGATCCATAAAATTCCCTCCGTCGAGAATATCATTACAAATAAGATTAGGTTTACTATAACATAACAGCTTATATAATTCAAGTAAAAAAACTGTAAACTCCGCGCAATCGCCGGTTCTACCTGCGGACAAGGTGCATATATATTGGATGAGAGGTGATCCTGCCGTGCGCGACCCCGCATTTGAATCGCTGGTCTGCCAGCTCACGCCGCCGCTGCACACGCTTTTAAATAAGCTACCGGCGGAAACGACCGTGCGTGTGCGCGAGTTGCGCGTGCGCATCGACAGACCGGTCTGCGTCGTGCTTGACGACGGCGTGCGGTTTCTCAGCCGCTCCGGCGTGTGCCGCTCGCTGCCGGCCGGCGCGTTCTCTCTGAATGCCGCTGCGTTTGAGGCGCTGTTTCAGAAGCTGTGCGGCTATTCCGTGCACAGCGCGCAGACCTCGATCTGCGCGGGATTCCTGACTCTGCCGGGCGGCCATCGCGTCGGCGTGGGCGGTCGGGCGGTGCTGCAGAGCAATGCCGTCTCCGCCGTAAAGGAGATCGGCGCGCTCGCGATTCGCATCGCGCGGGAAATCCCGGGCTGCGCGGAGTCGCTGATGGAAGAAACCGATTTGGGCGCCGCCTCGCTGATCCTCGCCGGACCGCCGGTAAGCGGCAAGACGACGCTGCTGCGCGATCTGGCGCGGCTGCTCGGCAGTGAACGCGGCGGGTATAAAAAAGTGCTGCTGTGT
>JAFZNN010000219.1 GCA_017550895.1 Clostridia bacterium | reverse complement strand
GGCGCCAGTTCTACCTCGTTCAGATACGATGTTTCTGAAGAATACGCGCTGTGGTTAAGAAACAACGGATCCACGTCGACAAATTCGATCTTCATGCCTTCTTGCCGGCACTCGACGACCAGCGCCTCTATTTCCCGGTTGAATTGTATCACGCTGTCGTCGATCATGTTCGCTTCTTCCCGGCTTATGGGCAGGCCCCTGCCGCTCCGGTCCAGGAGCTGCGGATAGCCCGCCACGATGAGCGTCGCCTGCCTTCCGGCCGCGTTCGCTATGGCATGATAGGCGTCGTAGAGCTTCTGCCGGATGGGCCTCGGATCGGCGGCGTCTTCGTCCCCGAAGTAAAAATCATGCCATGTATTCGCCAGCATCGTGTCAAGCTTACTGCCTAACAGGCGATTCGCCGCCCGCAGCTCCAGATCGGCGCCGTTGAGGATGATCGACATTTCAGGCGCTATAGCGGCATATGGGGATCTGTTGAGCTCGCTGATCAAACCGGAATAGGATTCGGCGTAATGCTTCAGGTATGTCGAACCCATGACAGCCTGCGTGATGACATCCGCGAAGCCGACGTCGTTGCCGCCCAGCGTCAGCGTGACATAGTCGGCCGACTTTCCTTCCCTTCGGAGCTGCTCGAATATGTCCAGCTGCGGCGCGAGATTGGTGATCGACCCCGACAGAATGCCATCCCTGTCCGGCCTGTAATACTTCTTGGGGAACTCGTTGGCCAGTTCGTTTGTCGTCGCGCCGGACGCCGCGACGAAATACCAGTTGGCGTCCCGGTAATCCTTCATCGTGCCGGGGACGCCCGGGAATACGAGCCGGCCGGGCCAGCTTTCCTGCGATCTGTGCGCCAGCCAGTCGGGATTCCGTTTTCTGATGTCGTAGCTCTTTTCCTGCCCGTAAAACACCTCTATGCCCTCGCCCGCGGAATAGCTGTCTCCCAGAGAGACGATAATGATGCCCCGGTCGTAATCGTAGTCCGTATTCTGCAGCAGGGTCTGGATGCCGTCCAGGCGTCTCAGCAGGAAATCCGTCAGGCTATCGAAAACGTCCATGGCCAGGCCGGCGGGCGTCGCCACGGAAAAGGAGAGGATTGTAAAGCACAGTACGCCCGCGATGGTTTTTTTCAGAAAGCCGCGCGCCTTCATAATGCGTCGATCTCTCCCTTCGTCAGGGATTCCAGCGTTTCCGCGTCGATTCTGTCTATAACCCTGATGATAAGTGCGGACTCGTCGGGCAGCGTCTCGTAAAACCTGTTTCCTGAGGCGTCGTAGCTCATCACCGTGTCCCGTTCGGAGAAGATGAGCTGCGCGCTGTTCCCGGATCCCATATTGTACGACACGGGGTTTGCCAGACACTGTCCGTTTATCTCGTAGATGACCCACACGTCGCCGTTCCGGGTGATGTAATTCGTTTCGTAAATGGGATGAAGCTGCGTCGAGCCGTCGGAAACCTCCTCCGGCTCCCTGTATTCGCCGTCAATGGAAAAATCAGACGTGACGGGGAACTGGCTGAAGCCGCGTCCGGTCAGATTTCGCACGGCGTCGGCCTCTGTGTGGAGCGCCGTCGACTGATCTGCCTGCACGACGGATACGATTCGGCCGTTTTCCCCGTAATAGGCCTCCATGTCGACGGGCTCGTTCATCTGCGGAGCCTGCCGGTTGAAAAAGCCGTTCCTGTCGAGGATGAAATAGCTCGCGGCCAGCGCGCAGAGCAGCAGCGCGATCACCACAACGACAATCAGGGCCGCGTTTTTCCCGCGCTTTGGCGCGCTCGTGGCAAAAGTGTTTTTACGGGCGGGCATAAATTGCACCTCTCTATCGTGTTTGCTGCCATCGGGTTGTTTCTCCGCCGCGTTCGGTCAGACGGCGAGGCCACTCAGATCCCTTATCTCGCGGTCGATGCGGAGGCCGCCGGCCGGCTTGCCCAGCGGGTTGTACCACCAGCACCGGATGCCCGCGTTGTTTCCGCCCAGCATGTCGCTGGTGAGGGAATCGCCGATGATGACGGTCTCGTCCCGCGATTCGGCGATGTGCTCGAACACATAGTCGAAGAAGGCCGGATCGGGTTTTTCAACGCCGACGTCTTCCGAGATGAATACGCCGTCCAGCAGCGCGTCCAGGCCGGAGTTCTTCAGCTTGCGGCGCTGGGCCGTGCGCATGCCGTTGGACACGGCGTACTGCTTCACGCGGCCGCGCAGCGAAACGACCGCCTCCCG
>JAFZNN010000218.1 GCA_017550895.1 Clostridia bacterium | reverse complement strand
GTCCAGCGCGTCCTGACCAACGAAGCGGATGCTTCCGCCACCATCGTCCTGATTCCCGAGGAAGAGGATCTGCCGATTGGGCTCAATATCATACTGACGGATGAGAAGGAATAATATTGCTCTACCAATTAATTCGTGAAGCTGGATTCGGCAGTATAAGGGGTGAGAGACAAGGAACGGAAGCGCAGGCGTACCCGAACGTACGGCAAGCTTTCGTGACGCAGTATATCGCTCCTTATACTGCCGAAGATGGTTCGGGAATTAGTTGGTGGAGCAATAATACTGTAAATCCAAAAGCCCGTCCGGCCGGACGGGCTTTCCTGTTTCAGTCACTGCTGTTTCATTCCGGAATCAAATACAACAGATTCTAACGAGCGCATAGAATATTCCTCAGTGAGGAGTTAGGCGTGAGGAGCTGCGGAAAACACCGGGCCGCCTGCCTTGCCGGCGTAAGGATTGTTCGATTCACGAATGCTGCTGCAATGCCAAATGTGATTTTCGCGGTACGGGACGGGCGCCCCGGTGTGGCACCCTTACGGGAACACCGCAGCTATCGTTCAAACGCCGTAGTGAAATGGAAGCGCACCTGAACTCCTCACTCAATTAATCACTCAAACTGTGACCTGTACATCTTCCAGTAGAATCCCTTGTCCCTCATCAGCGTTTCATGCGTGCCCTGCTCCACCACGTCGCCATGGTTCAGGACCAGGATCAGATCAGCGTTCTGGATAGTGGAGAGGCGGTGTGCGATCACGAAGCAGGTCTTGTCGCGCATCAGTTCGCGCATGGCAGCCTGGATCTCGCGCTCGGTCGAGGTATCGACGTTGGAAGTCGCTTCATCCAGAATCAGCATCCGCGCATCGTACAGCATCGCGCGGGCAATGGTCAGCAGCTGCTTCTGTCCCTTGGAGATATTGCCGCCGTCTTCGCTGATGACGGTCTGGTAGCCCTCGGGGAGGCGCATGATGAAGGGATGGATGTGCGCAGCCTTTGCTGCTGCCACAACTTCGTCCATCGTCGCGTCCGGACGGCCGTAGGCGATATTGTCGAAGATCGTCCCCCGGAACACCCAGGTATCCTGCAGCACCATGGCATAGGCGCCGCGAATGCTCTTGCGCGTGCAGTCACGGATGTCGCGCCCGTCCACCAGCACAGCGCCCTGATCCACGTCATAGAAGCGCATCAGCAGATTGATGATGGTCGTTTTTCCTGCGCCGGTCGGGCCGACAATGGCCACCAGTTTTCCTGCCTCCGCGTGCAGGCTCAGATCATGAATGACCGTACGCGCCTCATCGTAGCCAAAGGCCACATGATCCATCCGCACGTCGCCGCGCACATGCCCGAGCGCAACGGCGTCCTGCCTGTCCTTCAGTTCCTCCGGCTCATCCAGCAGGGCAAACACGCGCTCCGACGCCGCCAGCGCGGAGAACAGCTCGTTGATGATGTTCGCGATCTCATTGATCGGGCCGGAGAATTTACGCGAATACAGCACGAATGAGGAGATCGAGCCCAGGCCGATCCAGCCGTTCATGAACAGCACCGAACCGAACAGGGCAATCAGGGAGAGCGTGATATTGTTGATCGCGCCCATCGTCGGTCCGATGGTCACGCCGTAGCGGTCAGCCTCGTAATACGCTTCCGCGGCATTGGAGTTGATCTGATCGAACCGCTTGTCCGCCTCATCCTCGTACGCGTACGCCTGGATGGTCTTCTGGCCGGACAGCATCTCTTCCACAAAGCCGTTCATCACGCCGTAGTTCTTGGAACGGCGCACGAAGCGCGGCTGGGTGATCTTGCGCATCCGCGAGGTGTACAGGACGGCCGTCGGCACGCTGAACAGCACGACCGCCGACAGCGGCAGGGAAATGGAGATCATCATGACCACCGATCCGATGACCGTCACCGTGCTGGTCAGGATGCTCGTCACGTCCGTCGCCAGGCATGTCGCAATCACGTCCACATCATAGCTCACGCGGCTGATCACGTCACCCGCCTGGTTGCGGTCGAAAAAGCCCACAGGCAGGCGCATCAGCTTGTCGAACACCGCTCCGCGCAGCTGGCGCGCCACGCGCTTGGACACATTCATCATCAGCGCGTGAATGCCGATGGTCAGCAGGGAGGACGATAGATAGCACAGGAGCATGCGCAGTGCGTAATAGTTCACGCGTTCAAAACTGACCTTGCCCATGCCAGCGGCGGCCTCGTTGATGGCAGAGCCGGCCAGATGCGGCCCCCAGAGACTCAGCAGGTTGGACATGATGCACAGCGCCGCCACCAGCGCGATGAGCCAGCGGAAGGGTCCGAGGAACGCAAGCACGCGCCGCAGCGCGCCGCGGGCGTCATTCGGCTTGTACATGATGGTGTCACGTCTCGCCATTATTCCGCCTCCCCCATCTGCGTCTCGTGAATCGTCCGGTAGGCAGGGCAGCTTTCGACCAGCTCCTCGTGCGTGCCGTAGCCGATCACCCGGCCCTCGTCCAGCACCATGATCCTGTCAAGGCTGCGCAGGGAGGACACGCGCTGCGCGATGACGATCATGGTCGTGTCCGCGTAGTGCGCGGCGATCGCCCGGCGCAGTGCCGAATCCGTGCGGTAGTCGAGCGCGGAGGAGCTGTCGTCCAGGATCAGGATCTCCGGATGCGCAGCCAGCGCGCGCGCAATCAGCAGGCGCTGCTTCTGCCCGCCCGAGAAGTTCGCGCCGTGGATGACGGCTTTGTGATCGTACTGGTCCTCATAGGCTTCGACGAACTCCTGCGCCATCGCGTCTTCGACGGCGGCGCGCAGGCCCGCCTCGTCCACGTCGCGCCCGAAGACGACGTTCTCGCGGATCGTATCCGCAAAGATCTGGTCGTTCTGCAGCACGACGCCGAATCTGGAGCGGAGATCTTTCAGCCTGTACGTGCGTACGTCCCGGCCGTCCACATACACATGGCCGGACTGTGGCTCGTAGAAGCGCATCAGAAGGCTGATGATGCTCGTCTTGCCCGCGCCGGTCGCGCCGATGATACCCAGCGAGCCGCCGCGGGGGATCTCAAAATCGATATCCGTCAGGCACTGCTGGCGGGAGGAACCGGCAAAGCGCGCGTCATGCGCGTCGGAGTGCACATCGCCGTCATAGCTGAAGCTGACATGGTCGAATACGATGAAGCCCGGGCGGTCAGTCGCCGCCGCTTCACTTTCGGGCAGGACGCGCAGCGCCTCTTCCTGGTCGACCGCCTCGCGGATGCGGTTGGCTGAGGCGTTCGCCTTGGACATCATCATGAAGATACGGTTCAGGCCCATCACGCCCATCAGGATCATATTGAAATATGTCAGGAAGGCCAGGATCACACCCGGTTCGGTCAGCCCGTCATTCACACGGCGCGCGCCGATCAGAACGACCAGCGTCAGGCCGACATTCAGGAACAGCGTCACGATCGGCCCCGGCAGCGACATGATCATACCGGCTTTGATATCGCGGCGCGTCGTCTCGTCGTTCGCCCCGCGGAAGCGTTCCGTCTCGTGCTCCTCGCGGGAAAGCGCCTTTACCACGCGGATGCCGGTGATGTTTTCGCGCATGACGCGCACAATATCGTCCATTCCGCGCTGCACCATATCGTACAGCGGGATGCCGCGCATGGAGATCATCACGACCAGCACGATCAGGATAGGCGCCATGATGCACAGGATGGAAGCCAGGCCCGTATCCATGGTCAGCGTGATGGAGATACCGCCCAGCAGCATGATCGGTGCGCGGATGCCGATAGTCTGCATCGACTGCGTGAAGGACTGCACGTTATAGCTGTCCGATGTCATGCGCGAGATCAGCGAGGGCAGGCCGATTGCGTCCATCTGCCCGCCGGACAGATGCAGCGCCGCATGGAACAGATCCCGCCGCACCTCGAACGTCGCTTCCTTGGCCGTCTTGACGCTCAGGCGGTTGGCGGTCACATTCAGGAAGCGGGTACAGACCGCCAGCACGATCATAATCATGCCCCACAGAAGGACAGCGTTCATCGCCCTGGTCGGCACCACGTGGTCGATCAGGTGCTCCATGACGTACGGGATCATGAGTTCCAGCGAAGTGG
>JAFZNN010000217.1 GCA_017550895.1 Clostridia bacterium | reverse complement strand
TCCACGGCAAGGGCACCGGCGCGCTGCGCAGCGCCGTCACGCAGTATCTGCGGCGCTCTCCCTATGTGAAATCCAGCCGTCTGGGCGTTTACGGCGAGGGGGAGGACGGCGTGACGATCGTCACGCTGAAGTGAAGTCTGTAAAGTTATAGACCTTTACAAACAGAATCGAAAAAATTTTTCCACGCACGGCGCGTGGAAAAGTGAATATATTTTGTGGTGCAGCCGCAAAATCGCCGCAATCCGTTGTGTTTTGCCGTGTTTTCCACCTCAAAAGGTGCGAAACGCGTGGAAAAACCCGCGGAAAAGCGGAAAAATTCCACTTGACAAGGGCGAAAAAGTCTAGTATAATATCGACCTGTAAAGCATCGGCACTTTACAGGTCGATGTTTTTTTCTGCGACAAAAACAGAGCGGAAAGGAGGGGACGTTGTGGCAAAGAATTACGAAATCGCAATGCTGATCGATTTTTACGGCGAAATGCTGACCGCCAAGCAGCGGGATTTTCTGGAATACTACTATAACGATGACCTCTCTCTTTCTGAGATCGCCGAAAACGAGGGGATCACCCGTCAGGGTGTGCGCGATGCGATCAAGCGCGCGGAAACGCAGCTGCAGGAAATGGAGAGCCGTCTGGGCATGGCGCAGCGCCATGAGGAACTGCGCAAGAGTCTGACGGAGATCATCGAATGCTCCAACCGCATTGCTGATTATAATCTGCGTCACAGCATTTCCAAAGAGATCAGCGATGATTGCGTGATGATCAAATCGGCGGCGATGACGCTGCTGGAAACGTGAAAATAAGGAGGAACTTCCTTGGCGTTTGAAGGGCTTTCCGACCGGCTGGAGGCTGCGTTCAAGAATCTGCGCAGCAAGGGCAGTCTGACGGAGTCGGACGTTCGCTCCGCGATGCGCGAGGTGCGCATGGCGCTGCTGGAAGCGGACGTCAACTATAAAGTGGCAAAGGACTTCACCAACACCGTCACCGAAAAGGCGATCGGCGAAAAGGTGATGGAGAGCCTGACCCCCTCGCAGATGGTCATCAAGATCGTGCGCGAGGAGCTTGTCGCGCTCATGGGCGGCACCAACGCCCGCCTGGCCTATGCCAGCCATCCGCCCACGATCGTGCTCATGTGCGGTCTGCAGGGCTCCGGTAAAACCACGCACTGCGCGAAGCTCGCGCTGAAGCTGAAAAAAGAAAACCATCGCCCGCTGCTCGTGGCCTGCGACGTTTACCGCCCCGCCGCCATCAAGCAGCTGCAGGTGGTCGGCGAGCAGGTCGGCGTGCCCGTGTTCGAAATGGGCCAGGGCGACCCCGTGAAGATCGCATCGGCCGCTGTTGCAGAGGCAAAAGAGCACGGCTATGACTATGTGATTCTCGATACTGCCGGCCGGCTGCATGTGGATGAGGCGCTGATGCAGGAGCTGAAATCCATCAAGGCGGAGGTTCATCCCCATGAGATCCTGCTGGTCGTGGACGCCATGACCGGTCAGGACGCCGTGAACGTGGCCACCGCGTTTGACGGCGCGTTGGGCATTGACGGCCTGATCCTGACCAAGCTCGACGGCGACACCCGCGGCGGCGCGGCGCTTTCGGCGCGCGCGGTTACCGGCAAGCCGATCAAATTCATCGGCACGGGCGAGAAGCTCGAGAATCTGGAGCTGTTCCACCCCGACCGCATGGCCTCCCGCATCCTGGGCATGGGTGACGTGCTTTCGCTGATCGAACGCGCGGAAATGGCCATCGACGAGAAGAAGGCGCAGGAGCTCGAGCGCAAGCTCGCGCAAAACAAATTCGATCTCAACGACCTGCTCGATCAGTTTGAGCAGATCCGCAAGATGGGTTCGCTGCAGGAAATGCTGGCCATGATTCCCGGCATCGGCAAGAAGGCGTCGGAGATCGACGTCGATGAGCGCAAATTCGACCGCATGAAGGCAATCATTCTTTCCATGACGGAGAAGGAACGCGCGAATCCCGATATCATCAATCCCTCGCGCAAGCGCCGGATCGCGGCCGGCTGCGGGCAATCGGTGGAAGAGGTCAATCGGCTGATGAGCCAGTTCCGCCAGATGCAGAAAATGTTCCGCGAGTTCGGCGGCAAAAAGGGCAAGCGCCACAGAAAGCAGCGCTATAATTTGCCCGCGGGCTTCGACCCGAGCCAATTCGGCATGTGATGCGGCCAGCCGCATTTCATTCATAAAAATGTTTATTATTAATTCTAATTGGAGGAATTTATCATGGCAGTGAAAATCAGACTTCGTCGTATGGGCGCAAAGAAAGCTCCGTTCTATCGCATCGTGGTTGCGGATTCCCGCTATCCCCGCGACGGCAGATTCATCGAGGAGCTCGGCACCTATGATCCCACCGCGCATCCCACCGCAGTGAAGGTGGACGCCGACAAGGCGAAGCAGTGGATCGCCAAGGGCGCGCAGCCGACCGATACCGTGAAGGCCATTCTCAAAAAAGAAGGCGTGCTTTAATCGGCAGAGGGCAGCGCTATGGAAGAATTATTGATCAGCATTGCACAGGGCCTCGTGGAGGATCCTGCGGGCGTGCAGGTGACTGTGGATGCGCCGGCTGAGGACGGCACGATCGTCTATCATCTGCATGTCGGCGAGGGCGATATGGGCCGCGTGATCGGCAAGCAGGGCCGCATTGCCAAGGCCATCCGCACCGTGATGCGCGCAGCCGCCACCCGCCAGAACGCCCGCGCGGTTGTTGAAATTGATTAAGGAATTTCTGGAACTCGGTGAGATTGTCGGCACCCACGGCGTTCGCGGCGAATTGCGCGTGAACCCGTGGTGCGACTCGCCGTCGTTCGCCGCGGGCTTCAAAACCCTATATTTTGACAGCAAGGGAAGCTGTGCGGTGCAGGTGCAGTCTGCACGACCGCACGGCAATCTTGTTTTAATCAAGCTTGCCGGCGTGGATACCGTGGAGCAGGCGCAGCGTCTGCGCGGCCGGGTGCTCTGGCTGCGGCGCAGCGACGCGAAGCTGCCCGCCGGGCGCTATTTTGTGGCCGAGCTGCTGGATTGCGCCGTGGTGGACGCGGAGGATCCTGCCGTGCGCTACGGCACGCTGACGGACGTCAGCCGGACCGGCGCGAACGACGTGTGGCATATCACGGCGGAAAACGGGCGGGAATACCTGATGCCCGCCATTCCCGATATCGTGATCGAAACGGACGTGGCCGCCGGCATCATTCGGATCCGTCCGATGAAGGGATTGTTTGACGATGCGGATTGACATACTGACGCTGTTTCCGGAAATGTGCGAGGCGGTGCTGCGCGAGAGCATCATCGGCCGCGCGCGGGAAGCCGGGTTTGTGGAGATCCGCTGCCGCAATATCCGGGATTACACGGCGGACAAGCATAACCGCGTGGACGACGCGCCTTACGGCGGCGGCACTGGGATGGTCATGCAGGCCCAGCCGATCTATGACTGCTTTCAGGCCCTGTGCGCGGAGCTCGGCACGCGGCCGCACCTGATCTATCTTTCCCCGCAGGGGCAGGTGCTGGGGCAGACGCGGGTCAAGGAGCTGGCAGGCTTCGACCATCTTGCGCTGCTGTGCGGCCATTATGAGGGCGTGGATCAGCGGGTGCTCGATGAAATCGTGGATGAGGAAATCTCCGTGGGCGATTATGTGCTCACGGGCGGCGAGCTGCCGGCGCTGATGCTTGCGGACGCCGTGGCGCGGATGCTGCCGGGCGTGCTGCCGAATGAGGAGGCCTTCACGCAGGAGAGCCACTTCAGCGGCCTGCTGGAGTATCCGCAGTATACGCGGCCGTTTGAATGGCGGGGCAGGGAGGTGCCGGAGGTGCTGATCTCCGGCCATCACGCGAAGATCGCCGCCTGGCAGCGGGAGCAGAGCCTGCGCCGCACGTTGGAACGGCGGCCGGAGCTGCTCGAAAATGCTGATCTGACCGCAAAGGAGCGGCAGATGCTCGATCAGCTGCGCACCGCGCAGGAAGAACAGAATAAGGATTAAATAACGCGCTGCAGATCCGGTCTGCAGCGCGTTTTTTGAAGCGGTTACACCGTTTGGGGGCTGTCGCTGCCGGCAAGCAGCCGGTCGAGCTGTTTCTCGCTTGAGAGGCTGAGAAACAGGGCACAGGCGATCAGGAAGGTGATGCCCCAGGAGAGCGGATAGGCGACATAAAGAAAGGTCAGCGTGCGTTTCATCGGCAGGAAGAAGAAGACCCAGATCAGCCGCAGGCCGCAGGCGCCGAACAGGGAAACGAGCATGATCTGGAACGACCGCCCGAGCCCGCGCACCGCGCCGCTCGTGACGTCGAGCAGCGAGCAAAAGATGAAAAACGGCATGATCAGCGCCATGCGCTGCGCACCGATGGCGGTCACGGCGGGGTCAGAGGTGAACAGATGCACGATCGGCACGCGCAGCAGGAAGCCGAAGGTCTGCAGGGTCGCGGCCGCGGCGGCAGCGCTGCCGAGCGAGATCAGCCAGATGCGGCGGATGTTTTCCTTCTTTTTTGCGCCGACGTTCTGTGAGACGAAGGTCATGGCCGCCTGCGTGAAGCCGTTGGTCGCGGTGTAAATATAGGCGTCGTAATTCGAGCCGGCCGAGATGCCTGCCATAGCGTCGGAGCCGAAGCAGTTGACGTTTGACTGAATGATGACGTTGGAGATGGAAAACAGGGCGTTCTGCAGCCCGGCCGGCACGCCGATGCGCAGGATCTCCGCAAGCGCATCCCGCGAAAAGCGCAGCTGCCGCAGCTGCAGGCGCACGTCGCTCTCCGTTTTCATCAGATGGCGCACCGCGAGGAGGGCCGAGAGATACTGTGAGGAGATCGTTGCGATCGCGACGCCCGCCACGCCCCAGTGCAGCACAATGATCGTGAAGAGATTCAGCAGAAGGTTCAACAGGCCGGAAACGCCGAGATATTTGAGCGGCCGCTGCGTATCGCCGGTGGAGCGGATGATCGCGGCGCCGAAGTTAAAGACCATGGAGCCCGGCGCGCCGAGAAAATAGATGCGCACATAGAGTTTGGACAGGTCGATCGTATCGGCGGGCGCCTGCATCCAGCGCAGGAGCGTGGGCGAAAGCGGCACGCCGATCGCGGCGATCAGGCAGCCGCTCAGCAGGCTCAGCGCCATGGCCGCATGGACCGCGCGGCGGGTGCCGGCCTTGTCTTTTGCGCCGAGCATGCGCGCGGTCAGAACGCCCGCGCCCATCGACAGCCCCGTGAAAAGATTCACGATCAGGCCGATCATGGAGCCGGTGGAGCCGACGGCGGCCAGCACGGTCTTGCCGGCGAAGTGCCCGACGACCGCCGTGTCCGCCGTGTTGTAGACGATCTGCAGCAGCCCCGTGAGCGTGACTGGAATGGCAAACAGGACGATTTTTCCGAAGAACGGCCCCTCCGTCATGGCGGAGGTCTGGATCCTTTTCATTTTTCTTTCCCCCTATGCGATCCGCCGGATTGCGGATCGTCAAGGACGTTATACCACAGGACGGAAGAAAAATCAATATCGGAAAAAAGCAATTTCCCGCAGCACGCGTGAAAACGGCCGAAAACGTCGGGATTTGCGGTTGCATATCGGCGGCGCCTGTGTTACAATAAAACAAAGAAAAGCGCGGCCGGGAGAAAGAGAAGATGAAGCAATTCAGATGGGCCTATGTCGGCAGCGGCAGCATCGCCGGCAACACGGCAAGAAGCATCACCAAGGGGGATCACGCGATCAGCGCCGTGTATTCGCGCAACGCGGCGAGCGCCGCGGCTTTCGCAGGCAAATACGGCGCGACGGTCTATGCTTCCTTTGACGAACTGCTTGCGGCGCGGGCGTTCGACGGCGTTTATATCGCGACGCCCCATACCGCGCACCTCGACTATGCGCTGCGGGCGCTGCGGGCCGGTTGCCCGGTGCTTTGTGAAAAGCCCGTCGGGGTGAGCGCCGCCGAGGCGGAGCAGATGATCCGTGCGTCGCGTGAGAATCAGACCTATTTCTGCGAGGCGATGTGGACCTGGTTTTCAGATCTGCCCTATGCGATCAGGGACTGGATTTCGAACGGGCGCATCGGCGAGGTGCGGCGCGTGCGGATGGCCTATGCATTCCCGGGGCTGCTTGCAAACAGGCATTCCCGGCTCCTGACGCCGGAGACCGCCGGCGGCGCGCTGCTGGATATCGGCGTATATCCGATCACTTACTGCTACCGCCTGTTCGGCAATCCCGACAGCATTCAGTGCAAGGGGCGTCTGTGCGGAGGCATCGATGCGGCGGAGACGGTTGTGCTCGGGTATGACGGCTTTGACTGCAGGCTGGAGCTTTCGCTTCTGAAGCTGCGCGAGCGCTGTCAGATCACCGGCACAAAAGGGAAGATCGACGTGCCGCTTTTTCACATGGCGAGCCTGGCAACGCTGAAAACCAAAGACAAACGCGAGACCCTGCAGGGCAAAACGGATTATCTGACGGAATTCACGCGCGCGGCGCAGGAGATCCGCAGCGGCCGGACCGAATCGGCGTTTGTGCCGCAGAAGGCGACGCTGGACTGCCTGCGGATCATGGACGAATGCCGGCGGCAGATGGGGCTGGTCTATCCGTTTGAAGAATAATACAGCCGGTCTTCACGGCCGGTCAGGATAGGAGAGAATGAAAATGAAACAGGTCCTGCTTGGCGGCAGGCTGCCGGCTTCCGCCGTCGCCATGGGCTGCATGCGGCTGACGGATGCGAAGAGCGGCGCCGACCGCGCGATCGAAACGGCGCTCGAGCTCGGCGTCGACTTTTTCGACCATGCCGATATTTACGGCGGCGGGCGCTGCGAGGCGTTGTTCGGCGAGTACCTTGCCGCGCACCCGTCGCTGCGTGAGAAGATCACGATCCAGACGAAATGCGGCATCCGCAAAGGTTTTTTTGATTTTTCAAAGGCGCACATCGTTTCCGCGGTCGAGGGCTCGCTCCGGCGGCTGCGCACGGACTATGTCGACGTGCTGCTGCTCCACCGGCCGGATACTTTAATGGAGCCGGAAGAGGTGGCGGAGGCGTTTGACACGCTCGAACGCGCGGGCAAGGTGCGCATGTTCGGCGTATCCAATCACAATCCGATGCAGATCGAGCTGCTGAAAACCGCCGTGCGCCAGCCGATCGTTGCCGATCAGCTGCAGTTTTCCATTCCGGAATCCGGTCTGGTCACGTCGGGGCTGAACGTCAACATGAAGAATGACGAATCCGTGATGCACGACGGAAGCGCGCTGGAATACCTCCGGATCAAGGGGATCACCATCCAGGCCTGGTCGCCGTTCCAGAACGGGTTTTTCAAAGGGCCGTTCGTCGGCAATTACGACGCGTTCCCGAAGCTGAACGAAACGCTCGACGCGCTTGCGGCGCAGTACGGCGTTACGCCGACCGGCATTGCCGCCGCCTGGATCCTGCGTCATCCGGCAAATATCCAGCTCATTTCCGGCTCCGTTTCCCCGGAGCGCATGCGGGAGATCGCCGCCGGGGCGGATCTCACGCTCTCACGTGAAGACTGGTACGCGGTCTATCGCGCCGCGGGCTTCCGTCTTCCTTAAAACGTCACCAAACCATATCAAATAAATACCGAAAGGGGATCATTCTATGTTAAGCGCATTCGCAGCGGCTGTCCGGTTCGTGATGGTCGCCATCATGACCGTCGTGACCGTCATCACACCGTTCTCGCACAAAAAAGAGGCCAAGATCGCCCGGCAGAATGCGGACTGCCGCGCGGCGTTTGCCACGATGTCCGACACCCATCTGAAGGATAATTTCATCCGGCTGGGCATGTTTGAATTCGGTCTGCAGGATCTGGCGCAGGCGCAGGACCGCCTGGACGCTTTCGTGCTCGACGGCGACATCACCGACCGCGGCGATCTCGAAAACTGGCAGGCCGTCGCGAAGACGCTGAACAAATATGATATTTCCGATAACAATATCATGGTGCTCGGCAATCACGATACCTGGGGCGGCGACCGCACGCCGGAGTATACCCGCGAGACCTTCATCCAGTTCACCAAGGACGCCACCGGCCGGGAGATCGAGCAGGTGTATTTCACGACCGAGATCAACGGCTA
>JAFZNN010000216.1 GCA_017550895.1 Clostridia bacterium | reverse complement strand
GTGGCGCCGGAAACCTCGGTCGGATCCTCCGGGTTGTATAACACGGTGATCTCGTCGCCCTGCTTGTAGTTCGTTTTGGTGTTCTGCAGCTTCTCTGTGTATTCCTGCCCGTCCACGGTATAGGTCACGATGATCGTGATGTTCTCCGTGTCGGTGCCGTCGCCGTTCGGCGTCCATTCACGCTCAATGTGCGAAACGACTGCGGGGACCGGTTTGAATTCCCGCATCTCTTTGAAGCTGATTGCGCCGAACGCGATAAAGACCGCGCCGCCCGCAAGCAGGATCAGCACTGCGATCAGTTTTTTCAATTGGTTGTTCATAGGGATCTCTCCTTCTTATATTATTTCACTGAATCCTCGCGGATCGTTTCGCGAGAAGCGGGAACAGCCGTGGAAACGCTCCTCGACAAAGGATCCGTTATTTCCATCACTCACGCGCCGAGATTTGCCTTCAGCGCGTCGATCTGCGCCGCGGTCATGCCGGCGTCCAGCAGCAGGCGCTGCGCCGCGAGAGCAAGATCCGCGGAAGAAAGATCCGTTGCGTCTTCTCCAACAAAACTGCGCAGCATCGGATCCAGCACGTTTTCCACGATCACGTCGTAGCGCTCGGCGTCGTCCGTCGGCGTGATCTTGTAATAATTGTCGTAGGTGATCATGTAATCGTCCACGATCTCCTGATAGCTTGCGCCGCACAGCGCCTCCAGCAGCACGCAGACAAATCCGGTGCGGTCTTTTCCTTCCGTGCAGTGCACGAGATAGGGCCCTTCGTGCTGCGTCATCTCGATGAGGCCGGCGGCTACCTTTTCGCGGAACTCCGCGGAGCCGTAATTCATATTGAGCGCCAGCGGGATTACGTTTCCGCTCTCATACAGGGAAAGGAAATAGGGGGGAATTGAAATCCTCCGCAGCAATATACCCCTGCAGCTTTTCTTCGTTATCCGACAGGTTCAGGATGCATCTGACGCCGGCGTCCTTGATCAGCGCGTCCACATAGGGCGCGCGGTTGTGCTGGTTGTCGCACGGAGATGCGGAACGGAACAGCACGTTTTCGCGGATACCTTGCACCTTAACGCTTCTGAAATTGGCAAACACCGCGTCGCTCGCAAACAAAGCGCGGTCGTCCTCGTAATGAATATCGCGGGCGTGCTGGATGGCTGCAAACGTGCCGCGCCCGGCAAGCGTGATCTGCGCTGTATCGGTTTCAGTCAGGCCCGCAAGCGTCCAGAGGTCGTCTCCGTTGTTGACGCAGACTTTGATGTACGGATAGCCCGGATACGCCACAAGCAGCGGCTGCCCGGTCTGCGTATAATATCCGTTATAATAGGGGAGGTCGTTCAGTGTGTAGCCGTTGGAGAATTTGATGCTCACGCTGTCGCCGTAAGCAAAGCCCAGCGCATTGAAATCGTCGATGGTGCAATCGAGATACACGCCGCCGAATTCCGTTTCATGCATGACGGCGAGATCTGCGAAAAGAACATTGTCCTTTTTTTCTTTGCCGCAGCCGCCGAGAATCGCCGGCAAAAGCAGGCATACGATCACAAACGCACATATGGATCGCTTGAAGCACGTTTTCATAGTTTTTTCCCCTTTCATTTCCGGATCGTTCCTCGGAACGGCAATGCCGGTCAATTCTCTTATACTATACTATATCGGCCGAAAAATGTCCAGCGTATACGCACACTGTCCGCGTATTTTTTCAGGAAATGTGCTAAATAATCGCGGCAAACCCTTTGATAATCTTTTTGAAGACGTGTTTCAGTGAATGATCCTCCGAAATCTATAATCACCGTTGAAAAGCCGCCCGGTTTATGATAGAATACCTTTGCATGGAATGTGTGAAAACCTAAGGAATGCATATTTGCAGACAGAATACAGGGAGTATTTTATGAAGGCAAATCGTATCGTTTCCATCCTGCTCGTTTTTGTTTTTCTGTTTTCGCCGCTTGCCGCCTATGCGGAAGGCGCGGGATATCACCCGGACGCTTATGCCGGCGACGTCGCGCTTTCCGATACGCTGTATGCGCCCGATGAAATCGCAGGCGAAGCAAGGGTCACGTTTGAATATCTCCGCGCGGAGCAGGCCGTCCCCGACGACGTGCCCGAGATCGGCTGCAGGGCGGCGTATCTGGCCGATCCCGTGAGCGGAAAAGTCTTTTTTGAAAAACGCGCGCATGAAAAAATGTATCCGGCGAGCACGACGAAAATCCTCACGGCGCTGCTTGTGCTTGAAAACTGCGATCCGGAGGAAACGGTGACCGTCTCGCAGCGCGCGATCGATCTTGTGCCGGAGGCCTACACCACGGCGGATCTCAAAGCGGGCGAAGAACTGAGCGTCTACGTTCTGCTGCAGGCGCTGCTGATCCCCAGCGCTAATGAAGCGGCCTACGCGCTTGCCGAGCACGTGGGCGGCAGCGTGAGCGCCTTTGCCGCGCTTTGCAACAACAGAGCGAAAGCCCTCGGCTGTGAAACGCTGCATTTTGTCAACCCGAACGGCGTGCACGATGAGGATCATTATTGCAGCGCCTATGATCTTTATCTG
>JAFZNN010000215.1 GCA_017550895.1 Clostridia bacterium | reverse complement strand
GTACTCGGCGGTCTCGTCCATGTCGCCGAAGGACATGACCTCGCCGGCGTAGAAGGTGTCGTATTTGCCCTGCATGGCCTCCACCTTGTCGTACCAGCCGGCGGCATAGTCCTCGCTGAAGACATGGGGGAAGTAATACACGGACCACTCGTTGATGACTTCCTTGGCGGGGTTCTTCATGATCTTCAGATCGTCCTGGACCATCTGGCGGCAGGTCTCGTAGGGGATCTCCTCGCTGTTCCTGTGCTTGCGCAGGGCATAGGTGGTGATGACCTGATCCTTGGAATCCTTCCAGCGGCGATAATACACCATCAGGTGACCGAGCTTTTCGGGCACCATGTTGTCGAACACATAGTAGGAGATCTCGGGATGATCCTCGGGCTTGGTCTCGACCGCGAGCACGTCGTAGCGCTCGTAATCGATCTTGGAGAACAGGCTCTTCTCATCCTCGCGCGCGTCGAAATAATCCACCATGCCGATCTGGCCGTCGTCGCGCTTGTTGGGAATGTAAAGCGGGGCGGTGACGATGATCTTGTCATATTCCTCGACCTCGCCGTTGACGGTGACATAAACCTTGCCGTCCTTGCGCTCGACCTTCTCGATCTTGCTGTTCAGGCGGGCGGGATTCTTCAGATGGTCGTTCAGGCTTTCCCAGATGAACTGGGTGCCTTCCTTCCAGGTCCAGAGATTGATCTTCACGAAGTTCATGCAGGTCTGGAAATCCAGATACTTGAGCACATACGCCGCGGGGATCTCGTCAAAATAGCCGTAGCCGAAGGACGTGAAGGGCCCGATCCAGATATCCTGAATCAGCTCGACGCCGTTCTTCTTGCAGAACTCGTTGAAGGGCAGCGCCAGATCCTTGAGGTTGGGGTTCGTGCCACTGACCGGCTCGCGCTTCGCGCTGGCCTGGGAGAAGCCCTCGTAACGGCCCTCGGAAACGCCGCGGTGGCCGTTGAGATCATAGCCCTTGTACTTGGTTTCCAGCAGCTCGCCGAGCTTCTTGACCTGCTTCTTCATCTTCAGCAGGCGGGGGATCTTCAGGATGTTCTTTTTGGGCTCAAACGGCTCGATCACATTGCCCTGGCTGTCTTTATAGTTGCGGTTGAGCTGAGGACCGTCGTGCGTGATGCCGCAGAATTCCTCGACGTCATGCACGGCATAGTAAGACGGAACGCCCATGATCGCGCCCATTTCATAGCGTCTGCCGTTGTAATGGGGAGACCAGCATTTGCCGCCCACGCGGTCGAGGCGCTCAAGGATCGTGTAGTTGGTGTAGCCCTTCTGCTCGAGATACATACCGGCGGAAAGACCGGCAGGGCCGCCGCCCACGATGCAGATGCGGATATTTTTGTCCATAATTCAGCCTCCATTAAAATATATTTGATGGCAAGCGCCGTCCGCGGCGCGTCAGACATAATTATTATACTATTGCGCCGCTGAAAAATCAAGCCTCCCGCGCGGAATTCCGGCAAAAAAAGCGCGCTTTTATTTAATTTTGATCATGAACGCGGAAAAAGCGAAGATTTCTTTTATTCCGGGCTTTCTTTTTTTATCTTTTTATGGTAAGATAGATTTCAGAAAGAGAAAGGAGGGTCTGCCTTGCGTTTTTCCGGCTTTTCCGAACTGCTGCGGCACTATGCCGCCCGCACGCCGCAGGCGCCCGCGCTGAAGATCGAGGCGAACGGCGCGATCAAAGCCGTCGGCTATGCGGATCTTTGCGATGCGATCGACGCGCGCGCCGCCGCGCTCGCGCAGACGGGCAAAACCTGTCTGGGCGTCCTGTGTGACGGCTCCTTTGCCTGCGTGGTCGAGATTTTTGCCGCGGTGCAGGCCGGCCTGCAGGTCGTGCTGCTCAATGAAAACGCGGACCCCGATCTGGTCGCCGCGGCGGATATCGATCTGCTCTGGGGCGATCCGGATCTGACGCAGGAGCTCTCCCCCGCCCTGACCCGGGGCGTTTCGGACGGCAAAGGCAAGCTCCTGTTTTTCACCTCCGGCACAACAGCCAGACGCAAGGCGGTCGTGCTCACGGAGCAGTCGCTGTGCGCGAGCGCCTATAACGGCGGCGCGCTGCTGCCGCTCGATCCGGCGGACACGCTCCTGTGCATGCTGCCGCTGGATCATGTGTTCGGCTTCGTGTGCGGGCTGCTCTGGGCGCTCTCCTGCGGCGCAAGCGTTGCGCTCGGCCGCGGGCCGCGCCATTATTTCGACGACTGCGCCTTCTTCCGCCCGACGGCGCTCTCCGCCGTGCCGCTGCTGCTGGGCTTTCTGCTGCAGAAGCAGCTGCTCGGCGACACGCTGCGGCTGGTGCTCATCGGCGCGGGCGACTGCCCGCCGCAGATCCCCGCGGCGCTCAAAGCCATGGGCATGCGCGTGAGCTTCGGCTACGGGCTGACCGAAACCTCCTCGGGCGTGGCGCTTTCGCTGGGCGACGATCCCTACGCGATGGCCGTCTGCCCGGACGACCGCATCACGTTGGCCGCGGACGGCGAAATCCTGATCGAAGCGCCGACCTGCGTCATGCAGGGCTACTATAAAGACGCGGAAGCGACGGCCGCCGTGCTGCGGGACGGCGTGCTTGCCACGGGCGATCTCGGCCGCTTCGACGCCGACGGCCTGCTGCACATCATCGGGCGCAAAAAGGAAATCCTGGTACTCCGGGACGGCACGAAGATCTATCTGCCGGAGTATGAGCAGCAGCTGGCCGGGGCGCTGGCAGGCATGGAATTCGCGACAATCGCGATCGACGGCGCGCCGGCGCTGGTCGTGCGCGGCGAAGAATCGCAGCGCGCGTCAGTCAACGCAGCCCTTGCCCCGCTCATGAGAACCCTGCCGCTCGGGCAGCGGCTGAAGAATCTGTATTTCATATCCGATCCGCTGCCCCGCACGGCAACGGGAAAAATAAAGCGTTGGGAACTCCAACAGAAAGCGGTATCACAATGACAAGACAGGATATTTTCGACAAAGTCATCGACGTCGTGCATGAATGCGTGCCGGAAACCGAGGAGCAGACGCTCGAGGAATCGACGGTCATCAACACGGACACTGCCATCGATTCCATGGGCTTCACGCTGATCATCTGCCGCCTGGAGGCCACATTTGACGTCAAGATCCCCGACCGGCAGTGGCAGAAGCTCTACACCGTGGGCGACGTTGTGAGCGCCATTGAGAAGCGGCTGAAGTAACGGCGATGGAAGCATACGAATGCAGTTATAAGATCCTGGCCTCCGACACCGATCTTTACCGCCGGCTGCGCCTGAGCCGCCTGTTCACGCTGCTGCAGGAAGCGGCAATTGCGCACACGGAGCTGCTCGGCGCGGGCAAAGAGCGAACGCTGGACCGCGGGCTGCTCTGGGTCATCACGCGCCAGCAGGCGGAGATCACCCGTCTGCCGGTGTATAACGAAACGATCCGCCTGACCTCGCTGCCGGGCGACATGATGCACGCCTTTTTCCCGCGTTACTACCGCATCACGGACGCCGACGGCAACGAGCTTGTCAACGCCGCCGCGCTGTGGGTGCTGATGGATCGCAACAGCCGCACGATGGTCGCGCCCGAAACCGCCGGCGTCACCGTCCATGGGGCCGCGCCGTCGTGGAAAGCGCTCTGGCCGCGCGCGCCGAAGCTGCCGGCAGACGGAGAACCGCAGACCTTCCGCGTACCCTACAGCTATCTGGATCTGAACGGGCATATGAACAACACCCGCTATTTCGATCTGGCGGAGGATCTGATGCCGCCGGCGCTGCGGGCCGCCGCCGTGCGGGATATCCGCATGGAATATACAGGCGAAGCGCGCGAGGGCGAGGACCTGACGCTGCGCTGCAGCGCGGCGAACGGGGAATTCCTGCTCTCCGGCGAAGCGGAGAAGCGACTGTTCCGTCTTGGTCTGCGCTATGATGCCGAAACAGAATAAGAGGGACTATGGACTATCAAATCATTGAAACCAAAGAGCGGCTGCTTGCGGATAACGACGCGGCGGCCGCGCAGAACCGCGCGCGGATGCAGCGCAGCGGCGCAAAGCTGATCAATCTCATGGGCGCGCCCGGCGCGGGCAAAACCTCGACCCTGCTGCAACTCATCCCGCGGCTCGGCGGCGCGTATGCCGTCGGCGTGATGGAGGCGGACGTGGATTCCGACGTGGACGCAAAAGCCGTGGCCGCCGCAGGCGCGCGCGTGATCCAGCTGCACACCGGCGGGCTTTGCCACATGGACGCCGATATGACCGCACGCGGGCTGGACGCGATGGGCACGGACGGGCTGGATCTGGTGTTTCTCGAGAACATCGGCAACCTTGTCTGCCCGGCGGAATTCGAGATCGGCGCGGATCTGCGCATGATGCTGCTCTCCGTCCCCGAGGGCGACGACAAGCCGCTGAAATACCCGCTGATGTTCACGGTCAGCGACGTGCTGCTGATCAACAAAATCGACACGGCGCCGATCTTTGACTTTGATTTTGACGCCGCGCGCGAAAGGGCAAAGGCGCTCAATCCCGCCATTGAGATCTTCCAAGTTTCCGCCAAAACCGGCGAAGGCTTTGACGCCGTGGCCGCGTTCCTGCGGAAACGCCTGCTTGAAGGGAGGACCGCCGAATGAAGCTTTTGAAGCTGGACGCCTCCGTGACCGCCTCCAACGATCGCGACGCCGACGCGCTGCGCGCAAAAACGAAGGCCTGCGGCACGCTGCTGATCAACGTGATGAGCAGCCCGGGCGCAGGCAAGACCACGCTGCTTTCCGCGCTGATCCGCGCGCTGCCGCAGCTGGACATCGCGGTGATGGAAGCGGACATCGAATCGGACGTGGACGCGAAAGCCATCGAGGCGCTCGGCGCCCGCGCCGTACAGGTGCACACCTCCGGCATGTGCCACATGGACGCCGGCATGACGACCGCGGCCTTCGACGCCATCGACGGCCCGCCGCCGGATCTTGCGTTTCTCGAAAACGTGGGCAACCTGATCTGCCCGGCGGAATACGACACGGGCGCGGGGAAGAATCTGATGATCCTGTCCGTGCCGGAGGGCGACGACAAGCCGCTGAAATACCCGCTGATGTTCCGCGAAAGCGACGCGCTGGTCATCTCCAAGCTCGACGCGCTCCCCTATTTTGCGTTTGACCTCGACGCGTGCATGACGCGCGCGCGCAAACTGAACCCGGCCGTGCGCATTTTCCCCGTCTCGGCCAAAACCGGCGAAGGCATGGAGGCGCTCGCGCAGTGGCT
>JAFZNN010000214.1 GCA_017550895.1 Clostridia bacterium | reverse complement strand
GGCGCGCAGACCCGCACCTCGGCGCTGCGCGGCACCATGCGCAGCGACGCGCGCACCCGCGCGGAGGCGCTGGATCTGCTGACGGGAGGGAACGACTGATGCTCTGCGCGCGTGATTTCCGTTTCCCGCTCGGGAAACGCACCTATGTGATGGGGATTCTGAATTATACCGCCGATTCCTTTTCGGACGGCGGATTATACAACACGCCGGAGGCAGCCGCCGCCTATGCGCAGGCCATGCAGGCAGCCGGCGCGGATATCATCGATCTCGGCGCGCAGTCCACGCGGCCGGACGCCGAGCTGCTGACCTGCACGCAGGAGCTCGAGCGGCTGGAGCCGGCGCTGGCGGCCCTGCGCGGCAACGTCAGCGTCCCGCTGTCGGTGGATACCTTCTACCCCGCCTGCGCCAAAGCGGCGCTGGAAAACGGCGTTGCGATCATCAACGACATCAGCGGCGAATTCAACGGGGAAATGGCGGCGCTGGCCAAGGATTACGGCGCGGCCTATATCGTGACGCACAATCCCTGCGGCGCGGGGATGGAGGCGACTTATCCGGACGGCATCGTCAACGCCGTGCGGCAGTTTTTTCTCGACGCGCTCAATCTGGCCGCGGAATGCGGGCTGCCGCGCACGCAGCTCTGCCTGGATATCGGGCTGGGCTTCGGCAAGAGCTATGAGGATCAGCTGACCCTCCTGCGGGAGCTGGAATGGCTGAAGTTCAGCGGCGTCGCGCTGGTGGCGGCCGCATCGCGCAAGCGCTTCATCGGCGCGGCCAGCGGCGAAAAAAGCCCGCAGAAGCGCGACCCCGGCACCGTCGCCGCCCATACGGCGGCCATCGCCGGCGGCGCGGACATCATCCGCGCGCACAACGTCGCCGCCGCCGTGCAGGGCGCCCGCATGGCAGATGCGATTTATAGGAGTTAAGAATGAACTGTTACTTGTTGGAAATGCCTCAGCATTCCGCGCGGCGGTACGCCGCGCATCATCTTGCACACGTCCAATGGCGACGCAGGGGATTGCATTTGCCGAAGAAAACGTCTGTTGAAACGGGAATGCGTGAATGATCCCATATTTTTGAAAAAGGCAGGGATGACACTTGCAGGATCGTATTCTGATTCATGGTCTGCGCGTATTTGCGTATCACGGGGTCAATCCCGAGGAAAAGCGCGACGGGCAGCCGTTCATTTTCGATATCGAAGCCGATGCGGATCTGCGATGCGCCGGTCAGACCGACCTGCTGTCGGATACCGTCAGTTACGCGCAGATCATCAAGGAGACCGTGCACACGGCGACCGCGCAGTCTGACAACCTGCTCGAGCGCGTGGCGCAGCGGGTGGCCGATGCGCTGTTTGCCCGCTTTGACGCGCTGACCGCGCTGCACATCACGCTCAAAAAGCCCGAAGCGCCGATCCGCGCCGATTTCGACTGGGTCGGCGTCGAGATCTTCAGAACGCGGGAGGAAACCGGCAATGGCTGAAGCTGTGATCGCGCTCGGCTCCAATCTGGGGGACCGCGCGGGCAATCTGCGCGCCGCGGTGCAGGCGCTGGACGCCCTGCCGCAGACGGCGGTGCTGCAGTGCTCCGGCATTTATGAAACCGCGCCGGTGGACTGCGCGCCGAGCGACGGCGATTATCTCAACGCCGCGGTGCGGCTGGAAACGGCAATGCCGCCGGCGCTGCTGCTCGGGGCCTGCCTCGGCATCGAGGCGTCAATGGGGCGGCAGCGGCCGTTCCGCAATGCGCCGCGCACGCTGGATCTGGATCTGATCCTGTATGAAGGGGCGGCGCAGACCGATCCGTGGCTGACCGTGCCGCATCCGCGGGCGGCAGCGCGGGCCTTTGTGCTCGTGCCGCTGTGGGAGCTCTATCCCGACGGCGCGGCGCCGGATTTCCCGCTGCCGGCAGTGCCGGCGGACGCCGCCGACGGCGTGCGGCGGACGGATCTTCAATTGAGGTGAACACGATGGAACTTTGCGACACCTGTGCGTTTTTCGATTATGACGAGGAGCAGGACTGCAACGTCTGCACCGTCAATCAGGATGAAGACGATCTTTACCGCTTCCTTTCCGGCGGCGGTCGGGAATGCCCGTATTACCGGGCGTATGACGAGTATAAGATGGTCCGCAGGCAGAACTGACCCGGAAGGAGCGATAACGGCATGAGCAAAAAGAAAAAAGACGAACGCAAAACGCAGGCGGCGGCCCGCGCGACGGAGGAAAAGCGTCTGCGCGCGCTGCGGATCGTCCTTGTGGCGGTGCTGGCCGTCGCTGTGGTGATCGGCGCGGCGTTCGGCATCCGCGCGCTGGTCCGGCGGCATCCCGGCACGACGGATCCGACCGGCGCGAGCAGCGATCCGACCGGGCTGCCGGAGGATATGGAATCCGCCGATTACAATTATGTCGACTATAAAGGGATGCAGATGCCGGCGGTGTTTGCCGCGCTGATGCAGGAGGGAGATGAGCTGCGCGCCGCGCTCTGCAAGGAGGGCGTCGTGATGAAGGTCGGTTCCCGCGAGATCTCTCAGACGGAATTTGAAATGTATTATTACGATCAATACCGCAAGGCGAAAAAGAACGCCGAGAGCACCCTGTCCACCTACGGGCAGAACCGCAGCGGCTTTGATCCGGAAAAGATGCCCGGCGATCAGTACCAGTCCGGCTCGACCACCTGGGAAACCTACTTCCGGCAGGAGGCGGCCAAGCAGCTGCGCTACGAAGCGAGCTGTTATGAAATGGCCATGCAGGCGGGCACAAAGATGAATGAATACGGCGTTACCACCCTGCAGCAGCGCATCGACGGCACCCGCCTGAAGGCAGAGTTGGAAAAATGCGACGAGGATACGCTGTTTCGCAACAACTACGGCGGGGCGCAGGTCACCGCAACGCTTTATTACACCCGCCTGATCATGAACGCGATGACCAGCGCGTTTCAGGATCAGTGGTCGGAGTCCTATGCCGACAGTCTGACGCAGGCGCAGCTGCAGGCCGCCTATGACAAGGATCCGCATAAATACCAGGCGATCGACGCCCGGATCTATCTGATCGAGGATCAGGATGCGCTCGGGGAAGCCGCGAAGGTGCACAACGAAAAAGAGCTGATCGCGT
>JAFZNN010000213.1 GCA_017550895.1 Clostridia bacterium | reverse complement strand
CCTGTTCAAAAAGACGATCGACGTCGACTACGGCGCGGAACGGGCGCAATAACTGAAACTGATGCAACGGCGCGCTGCAAGCTAACTTGCAGCGCGCCGGTTTTTGTTTTATTCCGCCGTCCGAGCGTCCGGATCCTCCGGTTCCACTTCGCTCATTTCCGCCCAGTCGGCGCGGTTGCCGCAGCGGCGCAGGTAATCATGCCCGCCGTCAACGGCGCAGGCCCCGCAGGCGCAGCGCCGGAAATCGTGCCGGTGCAGGCTTTCAATGATTTCGCCGCATCTGCGGCATTGAATTCGATTGTGCAGGATGGTTGCCATGTGGTTTCTCCTTTGATCTGATGACGTTTATGTGGCCGGATCGCTCCGGTTTTTCCGGATCCGGTGCCCCTCCTGCACGGCGGCGAACGTCGCGACCGCGCAGACCGCCGGCGCCGTGTATCGCAGCGCGACAAACGGCATCGTCAGCGGCAGGGCAAACAGCAGAACCCCCGTCGCCTTATTCGCGGCTGAATGCACCGCGACGAACTGCTTCCGGCAGACAAAGCCGGAAATGACGTTGATGAGCTTGATCAACGCAATCACGGCAATCCAGACGCCCAGCCAGGCGGGAACGTCCGCACCCGGGAGCAGCTTGATCATGCAAGCGGCAGCAAAGAGAATATCCGCGACGGTATCCAGCTTTGCGCCGAACGCGCTTGCGGTCTGCGTTTTTCTGGCCACCGCGCCGTCGAGCACGTCGGACAGCCCGGCGGCAAGATAGCACACGTAAAAGGCCGGCGAAAAGGCCGGAAAGGCAAGCAGCGCGATGCTGAAAACAATCCGCAGGCTTGTGATGAGATTCGCCATGTTCTGAATCCTGCTTTCGGTTGAGAAGATTGCCTTGCCCGCCGCTTTCAGGCGTCGGGGGCATAGGCCATCGGTGTGAAGCGGATGCCGTTGACCGTCTGCTCGCTGTCGGTCGCCGCAAAGCCGAGCGCTTTGTAAAACGGCAGCCCGTAGGGCGAGGAATTGAGCGTGATCGTCCTGCCCGGGCAGTCTTTCAGCAGAAACCGAAACAGCTTTGTCCCGATCCCGAGGCGGTGATACTGCCCGTCCACAAAGAAAAAGCAGATGTGCATTCGGTCCGGCCGCACGCCGATCTCGCCGATCAGCCGGTCGCCGTCGAACGCGCCGTAAAACCTGAGGCCGGAGAGATACTGCGCGTCGTGCAGGGCTTTGCGGAATTCCTCGGTGCCTTCCGGGGTGTAATCCGGTGATTCGTATTCTGTAAACACGCGCCAGGCCAGCGCGAGCGCCGCGTCGGTCTCCGCCGCTTCCAGCGGGCGCACCGCAAAAAGGCAGTCGCGCAGCCAGCGGTCCAGAAAGCGCATCTGCGCCGGCGTGTGGAACCAGTGCTCGCCGTCCTCCATCACCGTCAGCGCCGCGCTGTGCCGCTCGGCAAAGGCCGCGACCGTTTCATGATCGGTCAGCGCGTCCCGCCCGCCGTAAAGGATCGCGGTGGGCGCGTTCCAGCGGATCAGATGCGCGCGCACCCGGCAAAGATACTCCCAGGACAGCGGCTCGCCGAAGGCCGACGGCACAACGCCGCGGGCCTGCAACGTCGCCTCCGTTACGTGTTCCGCCGCCATCCGGCCGCAGATCAGCCGCTCCATATCAACGATCGGCGAGATGAAAAACGCCCGGTCGATCCATGCGTCGACGCCGCCGAACATGCTGAAATACGCGCCGATGCTGTTCGCGATCAGCGTGACAGACGCATATTCCGCTTTCAGCGCCGCTGCCGCCGCGCGGATCTCCCGCCCGGCCTCCCAGGGCGTTTCAGCCTGATAGTCCAGACCGACGACCGTCTGCCCAGGGAAGAAGCGCTGATAATGCGCGCTTTCCGAGGCGCTGCCGCCCTTGCCGTGGTTATAAAGCACTGCCTGCATTGCGCATTCTCCTTGCCTGCGTTGCGATATGGTTTTTATGATCGGAATCTTTGAGAATCCGGCAAAATAATTAGCCCGATCTGATCCGGTCAGACGATGTGCTTATCCTGCTTCGACACCTTGCCGACCAGGATATAGGAGACGATGAACAGCACGGCGACGAAGGCCAGGAAATACCAGCCGCCGGAGGTCTGCTGCGTCGTTGCGATATAGTCATAGGTGCCGTGCAGCAGCATGGGGATGAGCAGGCTGAGGACCCTGCAGGCGCGGGAAGCGAGCGGTTTCCCGTAATTCTCATACTTCCTCGCGAAGCCGTAGAACACGCCCATGAATACGCCGAAGCAGGCGTGCCCGGGAATCGCCGTCACGGCGCGCACAAGGGCCGTGCTGAAGCCGAAATGCATCACATAGCTGATATTTTCCCAAAGCGCAAAGCCGAGCGAGGTGAAGACCGCATAGACCACGCCGTCATACTGGCTGGTAAATTCCGGCGAATTCCAGGAATTGCGCTTGAGGAAGAGATATTTGGAGCTTTCCTCCGCCACGGCAACCACCACAAAATACAGCAGCACGTTATAAAGCAAGGTCTCCTTCGCGACGGCGGCATCCAGAATCCAGCTGCCGATGCGTTCTTCCACGAGCGCCAGCAGCGCGGAAAAAATGCCGCCCTTCACAAGCAGCCACATCAGCTGCGGGCTTTCCTTCTCCAGACGGTCCGCCCGCCAGACGCGCACCATCAGGAAGACGGCGGGGATCACGGCGGCGGAAATCAGGATCAGGTTGTAGGTCAGGAACGTTTGAAACAGGAAATAAAACATAGCGCAGTCTCCTTTCTTTTT
>JAFZNN010000212.1 GCA_017550895.1 Clostridia bacterium | reverse complement strand
GTGGATGACACCTACGGCGAAGTCGTTTCGAACTGGCTCTTTGACGACAGCCGCGAGATCGGCGTCGTCGGGCTGCTGGACGACGGATTGTTCCATTATCTGGCCGTCCCGCTGAGCAAGCCGTATCTATCCACGAGCATCGATGCGGAGATGATGGCCTTCGATTTCATGAAAGAAGACGAATCGTCCGTCGCGGAGATGAAGGAGAAGGCGGAGGCCTTCCGCGATCAGGTGGCTGCCGCCGGCGGGACCGCCGAGGCGTTCGAATCCGTGGCGCTCGAAAACGGCGAAGCCGAACCGCGCAACACCGTTTCCATTCTGGATTTCACCGAATACGGGCCGGCGGGGTATCTGTTTGATTCGGCGCGCAAGCCGGGCGATATGACCGTGATCAAGCAGGAGGATTATTATCTGGTTACCATGTTCCTGCAAAAGAACGCGGACGATTACGACTGGATCGACGAAACGAAGTCGGAACTTGTTACCGACGGATGGGAGCAGTCGGAAAGCGATTTCGAAGAGGAAAACGTCGATAAGATCAACGACCGGGTGATGGACGCGGCGATCTCCGCCGTGAACGTCCGCCTGGCGCAGGAAATGAAAAACAGCTGAGGAGGCGGCAGATGCAGCGAAAATTTGACGCGGTGCTGTTTGATTTTGACGGCACGGTCGCGGATACGGGCGCGGGCATCTTTGCCTCGGCTGCCCATGCGGCCGAAACGCTCGGCTTCCCGCCGCCGACGGCGGCGCAGCTGCGCAGATTTGTCGGCCCGCCGCTGCTGGAATCCTTTCAGACGCTGCTGGGCATGACCCCGGCGCAGGCGCAGGAAGCTGTGACCGCCTACCGCAGTTATTATGAAGCGCACGCGATCTTTCGCCTGACGCTGTATCCCGGCATGCGGGAGACGCTCGCCGCGCTCCATGCCGCCGGCGTGCGGGTCGTGATCGCCAGCTCCAAGCCGGAGCGTTTTGCCCGGCGGATCACGGAGCACCTCGGCCTCACGCCGCTGATCGATGATTTTGCCTGCCCGCGGGACGACCGGGTGCAGGAGGATAAGGAAATGCTGATCAACCGCGCCTTGCGGCAGGGCGGCGTCGAAGCGACGCGCGCGGCCATGGTCGGCGACCGGAGCTATGATATGATCGGCGCGGTGCGCGCCGGCGTGACGGCGATCGGCGCGGCCTATGGCTACGGCGGCGCGGAAGAGCTGCTGAAGTCCGGCGCGGCGCTGCTGATCGACAGCCCTTTGGCGCTGCTGCCGCTGGTCGGGGCTGCGCCGTGTGCGGCGAAGTGACCGAAAAAAGAAAAGGGGAGAGCGAATGAAAACGAAGAAGCTGAACGGCCGCCGGCTGGCGACCGACCTTGCCGCGCTGGCAGTGCTGGCGCTGATGATCGTCTTTTCCGTGCTGCGGCCCGGAATCGCGCCGGAGGGCTACGTGCCCGGCGCCTTTGCGACCGTGTGTGCGCTGCTGCCGCCCGTGGTGGCGATCACGCTTGCTTTTTTGACAAAGGAAGTGTATGCCTCGCTGTTCGTGGGCATTGTCGTCGGCGCGTTTCTCTACAGCGGCGGCAACGCGGAGCTGGCGCTGAACACCATGCTGTTCCATGAGGAAGCGGGCCTGATCGCGGGGATCGCGAACCCCTCGCACGCGGCGATCCTGGTCTTTGTGACGCTGCTGGGCACCCTTGTGGTGCTCATGAACCGCTCCGGCGGCGCGGCCGCCTTCGGCCGATGGGCGTCCCGGCGGATCAAAACCCGAGCCGGCGCGCAGCTGGCGACGATGCTCATGGGCGTTCTGATCTTTGTGGACGACGGCTTCAACTGCATGACGGTCGGCTCGGTCATGCGGCCGATCACGGACGGCCACAAGGTCTCCCGCGCGAAGCTGGCTTATCTGATCGACGCGACGGCTGCGCCGATCTGCATCATTGCGCCGATCTCCTGCTGGGCGGCGGCGGTTTCCTACGCCGTGCCGGAGGAAATGGAGATCAACGGCTTTCAGATGTTCATCCGCACCATACCTTATAATTTCTATGCGCTGGCAACGCTTGCCATGGTGCTGCTGCTGACGGTGCTGCGTTTCGATTACGGCAAGATGAAGCTGCATGAGGCGAACGCCGCCAAGGGGGATCTGTTCACCTCCGGCGAGGCGCCCTATTCGGAGGAGCAGATGCAGACGCCCGCCGAAAACGGCAAAATTTCCAATCTGGTGATCCCCGTGGTCACGCTGATCGTCACCTGCATCCTCGGCATGCTCTATACCGGCGGCTGGTTCCGCGGCGTCAGGTTGATCGCGGCCTTTGCCGACGCGGATTCCGCGCGCGGGCTCGTGATGGGCACGCTCGTGACCGTGCTGATCACCTTCTGGCTGTATCTGCGCCGGGGCGTGCTCTCCTTCAAGGATTTCATGAGCAGCTTTCCGGCGGGCTTCCGCTCGATGTGCGCGCCGATGATCATTCTGATCCTCTCGTGGAATCTTTCCGGCATGACCGGGCTGCTCGGCGCGGCGGATTTCGTCCACGGCGTGGTGGAATCCTCGGCCGCGGCGCTGCAGATGCTGATTCCCGCCGTCGTGTTCCTGTTCTCCGTGTTCCTGGCGTTTTCCACCGGCACGAGCTGGGGCACCTTCACGATCCTGATCCCGATCGTCTGCGCCGTGTTTCCCGCGCAGGCGGAAATGCTCACGCTTTCCATTGCCGCGTGCCTGGCCGGCGCGGTCTGCGGCGATCACTGCTCCCCGATTTCGGACACGACCATCATGTCCTCCGCGGGCGCGCAGTGCAACCATCTGAATCATGTTTCCACACAGATGCCCTATGCCATGACGGCGGCCGCCGTGAGCGCGGTCGGCTATCTGCTGGCGGGAGTGATCTGCTATTATACTGACAACGCGCTGGCCGTGCTGGCGCTGCCCGCCGTGCTGCTGCTGCTTGCCGCCGTGCTGCTGCTTGCACGCCGCCGCGCGGGCAAACATGCGTAAAACAGACGGAGGTTCCATGAAAAAAGTGCTCAAATTCCTGTTGATTCTATGCCTGATCGCCGCCGTCTGCGGCGGCCTGCTGCTGGGCGGCAGCGCCTATGTCAAGGCGAAGGCCCGCCCCTATACGCTGGAGCCCGACGCCGTTGCCGCGGGGTATGACTGCATCCTTGTGCTCGGCTGCGGCGCGCGCGGCGGCGTGGCGAGCCCGATGCTGACCGACCGTCTGCTGCGCGGGATCGAGCTGTATGAAGCCGGGGTCGCGCCGAAGCTGCTTATGAGCGGCGACCACGGGCAGAAGGAGTATGATGAGGTCAACGTCATGAAGGATTTCGCGATCGAGGCGGGTGTGCCGGGCAGCGACGTCTTTATGGATCATGCGGGCTTCTCCACCTATGAAAGCATGGTGCGCGCGCAGCAGGTGTTTCAGGTGCAGCGCGTGCTGATCGTGACGCAGGGCTACCACCTCTCCCGCGCGGTCTATGACGCGCGGCGGCTGGGGATGGAGGCGGACGGCGTTGCCGCGGACCTGCGCCCGTATGCCGGGCAGACCTACCGCGATCTGCGGGAGGTGCTCGCGCGGGACAAGGATATCCTGTGGACGACGTTCCGGCCGGCGCCGACCTATCTGGGCGAGGCGATCCCCATCAGCGGGGACGGCGATCAGACCAACGACCGCGAATCCGTGTGAGGCGGGACGTGGAAGATTTTTCAGGAAATTTGAAAAAGGGCTTGACATTTGCCGTGGGGTTTGTTATAATTCATCCCGCAGTTGCGGATGTAGCTCATCTGGTAGAGCGCCACCTTGCCAAGGTGGAGGTAGCGAGTTCGAGCCTCGTCATCCGCTCCAGTCATCCCCGCCGATCGGCGGGGATTTTTCTGTTTTCCGCGAGCGGCGCTGCTGAATTCTGCCGGGCTGTCTTGACAAGGAAAAAAAACAAAGTATAATAGAACTGTGAAAGTTTACCCACATCCCGGAAACGGAGGTTGTTATATGAAACGATTGCAAAGCGTCGTCGCGTTTCTGCTGGCGGTTTTGATGCTCGCGTCCCTTGCCGCCTGCGGCACGAAGACGGATCCCGACGTCACCGAACCGACCACCAGCGACGAACGGGCCTATAAAACGCCGATCGCCGTGCCCGACGGGGTGCTGAATCTCGGCATTGCCAAGCTGCGTTCCGACCGCAGTTACGCCTTCGACGTGAAAACGTATGCGACGGCGGAGGAAACCGCCGAGCAGCTGCGCAGCGGCGCGGCGTCGATCGCCGTTCTGCCGCCGGCGCTTGCGCTGCAGCTGTATGAAGAAACGGACGGCGCGGTGCAGATGCTGGCCGTCACGACGCAAAGCGTCTTTTATGCCGTTGAAAACGGCGGGACGGTGAAGACGGTCGAGGACCTCAAGGGCAAAACCGTGGTCGCGACCGGCGAGCAGACGGACGACGGCAAAATGCTGCGCGCCCTGCTGCAGATGCAGGGGCTGGATCCGGAGAAGGATCTGACGATCCAGTATCTGGAAACGCAGGATGCGCTGACCGAGGCGGCGCTCAGCGGCGAGGAAGGGATCTGGCTGATGAGCGAGCCGTATGCCGGGCGCGCCTGCGTGGAATCCGATGCGCTGCGCATCGCGCTGGATCTGAACGTGCTGCCCGAGGAAGCGCCGACGCCCGCGCAGGGGTGCCTGGCCGTGCGCAAGGATTATATCCAGGCGCATCCGGCGGAGCTGGAGGAATTCCTCACCTACTATGAAGTGTCAGTCAATTTCGTGCAGTATAATCTGCAGACCGCCGCCGCCGTGTTTGCCGGCAACGGCTATTTCTCCTCGGCGGAATCGGCGCTGGCCGCGCTGCCGCGCATGAACATCGTCTTCCTGACCGGGGCGCAGATGCGGGAGGCCGCCGACGCCACCTTTACCATCCTGCGCGGCGCGGATGCGCTGCCGCCCGACGCGTTCTATTACGGCATATAAATTTTGCTTCCCCGGCGGAATTGGGGCTTGCATTTATGCAGAAAATATACTATACTGTCATTGTATACGGCCGTTTGACGGCGGCCGAGAATGAAGGAGGAAAATTATCATGGCAAAAAAACTGATTGCGATCCTGCTTGCGCTCACCGTTGTGGTGTTTGCATTTGCCGCCTGCGGCGACACGAAGGGCACCGAGACCACGACGGAAGCCACCGATGAGGCGGATGTGACCACGGAAGCGCCGGTCGATGAGACCACGGCTGCCCCTGTTGACGAGACCACCGCCGCCCCCGTGGATGAAACGACGGCTGCTGCTGCGGAAACCACCGCCGCCGCTGCGACCACCGCTGCTGCGGAAACCACTGCCGCTGCCGCGACGACGGCTGCCGCGGAGACCACCGCTGCCGCGAAAGCCCCGCAGTCCAAGGCCGAAATCATTGCGTATTACAACGAAGTGATCAACAAGGTCAAGCCCGGCGCCAAGAGCATCACGCAGAATTATGCAAAGATCTCGCTTGCCGGTCCCACCACGCTGCCCTCTTCGCTGAACACCGTGCTCAAGCTCCTCGGCGGCGCGGACAAGTTCCTCGGCGATCAGCTTGCCAAGAACAGCGACCTTGAGAAGCACACGATCGACAAGAGCGCTTTCCCCGTGGAGAATGAATCCTGGTCCTCCAAGCTCACCGAGGCCGACGTCAAGAGCGCGACCTGCGTCGATAACAACGGCATCTACACCATCACGATCACGACCGTCGCCGACGGCAAGAGCGCTACCGTCAAGCACGGCGAGGGCCATGCGCCCAAGGCCTTCAACGTGGTGCTGCCCGGCGTCGTCAATGACAACATCCCCGGCGCCGCCGCAGGCCTTGTCGGCACCGCGACGATGAATTATCCCTCCAGCACCGTGAAGATCACGGTCGATTCCAAGACCGGCCAGGTCAAGACCGCGCTTTACGATATGTACTGGACCATCAACTTCGACAAGGTCGGCGCGATCCTGCCGTTCCTGACCTCCACCTCTTACGACATTGCGTGGTAATCTGATTCCAAGGAGTCCTGACACATGAAAAAAGAGATTCTCGTTGAAACCTCCGCGCGCCACGTGCACGTTTCCCGTGAGGCGCTCGACACGCTTTTCGGCGCGGGCTATGAGCTGACCTGGAAAAAGGATCTTTCCCAGCCCGGGCAGTTTGCCAGCGAGGAGCGCGTGGCCGTCGTCGGCAGCAAGGGGCAGTTCCCCGCCGTGTCGATCCTCGGCCCCATCCGCCCCGAGACGCAGGTCGAGCTGTCGCTGACCGATGCGCGCAGCATCGGCGTGACCGCCCCGGTGCGCGAAAGCGGCGACATCGCGGGCAGCGGCGCCTGCAAGCTGATCGGCCCCAAGGGCGAGATCGAGATCGACTGCGGCGTCATCGCGGCGCAGCGCCACATTCACGCGACGCCCGAGGATGCGGAAAAATACGGTCTGAAGGATAAGCAGATCGTGGCGGTCAAGATCGATTCCGACGGCCGCAAGCTGATCTTTGACGACGTTGTCGTGCGCGTGAGCCCGAAGTATTTCTGGGCGATGCACATCGACACCGACGAATCCAACGCCGCCGGCGTGAAGCCGGGCATGCTCGGCGAGATCCTCGACTGAGCGCAACCGAATAAAAAAGACCGCCGGGTCCTTCTCCGAAATGGGAAGAACCCGGCGGATTCTTTCTGTTTGGATTTACGCCTCCGGCGCGGTGCGGTCCAGCTCGTATTTCACGGTGTTGTGATAGCGGAACTGCAGATCGGCTGTGCCCAGATCGGCAAGCGTGCCGTTGCCGGTGACCGTGGTTTTGACGTCGATGTTCTTTTCATATTCGATCGCCGTGACCTCGTCCGTGGTCAGATCCGCGGTCAGAATGATGCGGCAGTCACGGTAGGTCAGCGTCGGCTGCTCGGCGGTCAGATACGCATTCGCCTCGGCGAATTCCGCCATGACGTCGGCCACGTTGCCCATGTCATAGGCTTTTTCCAGCGTCGCAGGCAGGGTGGGGCTTTTGAGCGTGAGCGTGATCGTGCGCACTTCGCCCTCATCCTTGCACGTGGCGCTCTCCACGTCGTCGAGCGTCAGCGCGCTGACGTAGCTCTGGCCCTTCACTGGCAGGAACGCCACCAGGTCCTCGCCGTAATCGAGCGATGCGCCGGGCGTGTCGAGCATATAGCTCTTGAGCCCCTCCACGGCGGCGGCCACATAGGCGTTTTCGCTGTAGGGCAGGCTGTTCCCCTCGGCGTCCTCCGCCTTGGAGATCGATTTGCCCTGCGACATGTTGACGGCGGCCTTGACGCCCTTGACCTCGTTGATGTGCAGGTTGAAATATTCAAAGATCGTTGCGGTGTTCTGCGCGAGCTGCGCGGGCGTGTAGTCCGTTTCGGTGACGGTGTGGCTTTCCTCATCGTAGCCGATGGTCACGTCCGTGGGCAGCGGGGTCTTGACAAAGACGGTGGTCGTTTCCTCCTCCTCCGTCGCGCCGCAGCCGGCAAAGGCGAACAGCAAGCCGAAGGTCAGCAGGAGAGCGAGAACGGTGCAGAGCGCTTTTTTCATTCCGGTTGCCTCCTTAAAAGTCGAAGCCTTTTTCATCAAACAGGAACAGGGTCTCCAGACAGATATCCACGCCGGCCTCCAGCGTTTTCATATCGAGGTTTTCCCAGGTGTCCAGCCGGGTGTGATAATACCGCGCGGGCGCGGGATCCATCGCGGCGAAGCAGGTGGCTTCCAGACCGCCCTGGGTGATGGCGGCAGCGTCGCTCGAGCCGAAGCTGACGGTTTTATAAGGCAGGTCGTAGCCGGCGATCTTCGCACCGGCGGCCAGCAGGGCGGAGGCTTTTTTGCCGTTGCGCACCGTGCCGGTCATATCCTTGTGATAGACGGCCATATAGTCAAAATCGCGCACGGTGTCCAGACCGATGAAAACGGTTTCGACGTCCTTTTCGTCCAGAATTTCCTTCGCGTGCGCCTTGCAGAAGGCTTTCGCGCCGCGCAGGCCGGCCTCCTCGGCGCCCGTGCAGACGACCATGACCTCCGTGTTTTCAAAGCGGATGTCGTGATCGTTCAGGAAGCGCGGCACCGCCATGGAGCAGTAGCAGCCGGTCAGATTGTCGTTTGCGCCCTCGACCGGGCGTTTGGGATTGTAGAACAGCAGGTTGAGCAGGAACACCGGCACGAAGCAGGCGCAGACGATGGAAAGGATCCAGACGACCCGGCTCTGCTCCGGTGCGATCCCGCGGATCTGGAAAACCAGCGCGGTGATCAGCGCGCCCGTGGTCAGCACCAGCCCGAGCAGGCCGAAAATGATGACGGGCAGCAGCAGCTTCGGGCCGCCCCAGTAGGTGAACTGCCATTCCATGGCGCTGTCCGCATGGCCGGAGAAGATGATGCGGCGTTTCGTTTCGCCGGCCGCCTTGCGCACGCCGATCACATTGTGCGAGGTGGCCTTTTTTGCGAAGGGATCCAGCGTCTGCTTATAGAAAAGGAATTCCGTGATTACAAAGAACAGGCACAGCAGCATGATGCCGACGCCGACGCCGAGCAGGATATAGGTCAGCAGGGTCGGATCAATATAAGCGGTCAGATAGCGCGGCAGGAAATGCGCCGCAAACAGCAGCAGCACGCCGAGCAGGCCGCTCACCACGGCGAGCTGGACCCAGCCCATGAAGGCGCGGGGATGCAGCGTGAACGCCTCCATCCGGACCTCGTCGCAGCTCTCGCGCAGGTCCTCCGCCATGCGGTTCTGCGCTTCGAGCTCCGCTTCCGTACCGGTCAGCCGGGGGCCGACCTCCTTGCACATTTTTTTGATGGCCCGCGCAGCATAGTTGGTATACATGCGCCGCTCGGATGCGTAATTCTTTACGCTTTCGCTTGCTTTCAAAACAGCAACACGTCCTTTCCTTATGATTTTTCTATTCGAAAGAATTGTGAATTTTTTATAAAAAACGGCTCCCGCGTTTGACAAATCAGTCAAACGGGTATAGAATAAGGGGAGATCAAAGGGGGCGGACAGATGAAAAAAGTATGGACAGTCGTGACAGCGTTCATCATTTCAATCTTTTTGATTGTTGTGACCGGTGTCATCCTGCTCGTGCGGTTCCATGTAAAGAAGGGGCCGGATATCGACATCAGCAGCGCGGCTGACGCGAACAGCTATCAAGAAACGGAACCGACGGGGGAAACCGAGTTCAGCAAGGTGACGACGCTGCTGCTCGAAACCGCGCAGGAGGGCTCCACCTCCGCCCTTCCGCCGGATATGACGGACGGCACGCTGCCGCCGCGGACCACGAAGACGGAAACGACGAAAGCGCCGGAAACTACGACCAAAAAAAGGAGCCGATCAGACAAAGAAACCACAACGAAGGCGACGACGACCGCTGCGCCGTCCACCGGGAAAACGGCCGGGACGACGACAACAACGACCCAGAAGGCCGCGCCTGCGGGCGCCAGGGGCAAGCAGGTGCTGGATTACGAATATGCCTATGCGGGCTATCAGCCCTATTATGCCGATCTGACCGTGCCCTGGAATCTGATCCTGGTCAACCGCGATTACATCCTGCCGGATGATTTTGAGGATCAGCTGAAGCTTGCCTATATTGAAAGCTACGATGACAATCCGCAGAAAATGGATTACCGCGCGGCGCCGCATTACAACGAAATGTTTGAGGCTGCGGCAAAGGAAGGCATTTATCTCTATGCCATTTCCGGCTACCGCTCCGTCACGCGCCAGCGCAACAACTTCGAGCGCAAGATCCAGTATTACCGCGATCAGGGCTACAGCAAGGTGGAGGCCACGCAGATGGCGGCCCGCATCATCCTGCCGCCCGGCACCAGCGAGCACAACGCCGGCCTTGCGGTGGATATCCTGAGCCTCGAGCAGAGCTTCGAGAACACCAAGGAGTTCCGCTGGCTGGACGCGCACGCGCATGAATACGGGTTCATCATGCGCTATCCGAAGAATAAAGAGGACGTCACGGAGATCATCTACGAGCCGTGGCATTACCGTTACGTCGGCGTGGAGACCGCCAAGAAGATCAAGGCCAGCGGTCTGTGCTACGAGGAATACCTCAAAATGGCGTGATCAGACGCGGTGCGAGTTTTCGGGCTCGCCGCCCTCGGTGATGTTTTCACGCCGCAGCACGACGATGACCGTGCGCAGAAGAATTTTCATATCGAGCAGAAGGCTCCGGTTTTCGACATACTCTTTGTCGAACCGGGCCTTTTCTTCTGCGCCGAGCGCGTCGCGCCCGTTGATCTGCGCGAGCCCCGTCATGCCGGGACGCACGACGTAAACGCCGTATTCGGCGCGCAGCTGACGGATCTCCCGCTCCTCCGGGATCAGCGGCCGCGGCCCGACGAAGCTCATATCCCCGCGCAGGATGTTCCACAGCTGCGGCAGCTCGTCCAGACTGGTTTTGCGCAGCAGCCGGCCGCTTGCGGTGATCTGCGACTGCGATTCGCGCAGCTCCTCGGTCGCGGCGTTGCGGGTATCCTTGCGCATCGTGCGAAACTTATAGATATAAAACAGCTTGTTGCCCCGGCCGACCCGGTACTGCCGGAAAATGACCGGCATGCCGTCGTCGATCAGGATCATCAGCGAAATCAGCAGCAGCAGCGGCGAAAGCAGCAGCAGAAGCAGCAGACTTGCCGTGAAGTCAAAGGCTCGTTTCAAAGGAAGATCACCTCAAAGGATTATTGCGCCGGGAACTGCGGTCATGCAGCAGCGGATCATCCAGCAGCACGGCGCGCACGGGCGCGCCCTCCAGCCCTTCCAGCTTGATCGGCGGGGCAAACAGGAAATAGTCGCCCGGCGCGACCTGCGTCAGATCCAGCCCTTCCAGGATGGCGACGCCGTTCTGCAGGAACGCCTTGTGCGGCGCGGCCTCGTTGTTGGCGCAGCCGACGGAAAGCGAATCCGTGCCGATCAGTAGCAGGCCGCGTGCGGCCAGCTCCTGCGCGGCGGAATCCATGAAGAACGCCCGGCCGCCGCCTTTAATCAGCAGCCGGCTGCAGTCAGAGGGAAAGCGGCGGTCCACCGCATCTCCCGTGATCACGCCCGGCGGCGCCTCCAGCACCCGGCAGGGGCCGATGAAAGCGCGCAGCGCCAGCTCGTCCACGGCGGCGCCGTCCGCAAAGAAATGCAGGGGCGCATCCGCGTGGGTCGCGGTGTGAACGCAGGCGGTGATCGCCGAGAGGTTGTAGCCGTCGCCGTCTTCAAACGAAGCGAGCCGCGTCACCGTCGGCGCGGGATCGCCCGGATACACCGCCGTCGAAAAAAAGCCGCGGGATATATCGATCAGGTTCATAGAAAACTCCCGAAGTGAGGAATATGGGGCGAAGAAATGAGGAATGAGGAGTGAGGAATGAGGAATGAAGTTTTATGAATATAGAAAAGGCGCTGAGTCGAAGGGGAATCGAATCTATCAAAGCGTTTCTTTGGTCGTTTTTGTGATTGCCGAGAGCATGCGGCGAAGCTCATCACAGTCTCGCGAGACGGAATCGTATTCCTTCCCGGAAATATAGGATGTTTCATACAGCAAGTCAAACCAATACTGCGTTTCCGCACATTCTTTAAACGCAATCTGCATTTTCGAAAGGAATTCCTTCCTGCTTACAGCCGCCTCCGCTTCTGTGATGTTCGCGCCGATACTTGTTCCGCAGCGAAGAAGCTGCTTTGACATTACGGTTTCTCGTTTCGTTTCCGACAGATACTGATAGAGTTTCACGATCCGGACAGCAAAGCGCGTGCTTTTCACTAAAACAGCGTTCACTTTCATTTTAATAATTCCTAATTCCTAACTCCTAATTCCTAATTGTTTTGAGCGATTCCATTTTCAGATAAGCGTTGATGAAGCCGTCCAGCTCGCCGTCCATGACGGCGTTGATGTTGCCGTTTTCAAAGCCGGTGCGGTGGTCCTTGGCGAGCGTGTAGGGCATGAACACATAGGAGCGGATCTGGCTGCCCCAGGCGATCTCGCGCTGCTCGCCCTTGATGTCGTCGATCTTGTCCAGATGCTCGCGTTCCTTGATCTCGATGAGCTTGGATTTGAGCATTTTCATGGCAACCTCGCGGTTCTGATGCTGGCTGCGCTCCACCTGGCAGGCGCAGACGATGCCCGTCGGGATGTGCGTGATGCGCACGGCGGAGGAGGTCTTGTTGACCTTCTGGCCGCCCGCGCCGCTGGAGCGGTAATAATCCACGCGCAGGTCGTCGGGGTTGATCTCGACCTCCACCGTGTCGTCGATCTCGGGCATGACCTCCAGCGAGGCGAAGGACGTGTGGCGGCGGCCGGAGGCGTCGAACGGCGAAATGCGCACCAGACGGTGCACGCCCATCTCACTCTTGAGATAACCGTAGGCATTTTCGCCCTCCACGCGCAGCACGGCGGATTTCAGGCCCGCTTCGTCGCCGTCGAGGAAGTCGATCATCGTCACCTTGAAATCATGCTTCTCGCCCCAGCGCTGATACATGCGCACGAGCATCTGCGTCCAGTCCTGCGCTTCGGTGCCGCCGGCGCCGGCGTGGAAGGTCAGCAGCGCGTTTTTCGCGTCGTATTCGCCGCTGAGCAGGGTGCTGAGCGTCATGGCGTCCAGCTTCTGCACAAAGGCGTCGACGCTGGATTTGCATTCCTCAAACATGTCGGGATCTTCCGCCTCGTCCGCCAGCTCGATGAGCACGAGCGCGTCGTCGTATTCATTTTTGAGCGCCTGATAAGCGCCGACCTTGTTTTTCAGCTGGCTGATGCGCTGCTGCACCTTCTGCGAACGCTCCAGATCGTTCCAGAAACCGTCCTCGGCGGTCTGCGCCTCCAGATCGGCGATCTCCGTCTGCATCGCGTCCAGCCCCAGCGCGTCGCGCAGCTGCCCGAGCTTTTCTTCATAGTCCGTCAGGGAGAGCCGCAGCTCTTCATATTGCAACATAATGATTCTCCTTAAAACTGCATTCTGTGATTCCGGGATGGCGCGCGCATGCGTTGCGCATCCACGCATCCCCATGAATATAGTATAACACCCTACATTATACTGAAAACTCCGGGAAAAGTAAAGTTTTTCTATTTATTTTTTAAATTTTTGTTGTTTCAATTGCTTTTCCGTGAAAAATAAGGTAAGATAGGGAACACAGGCAGAACGGCTGCGCGCCGTCTGCCGCCCGGCCGGAACGCCGGGGAGCAAGGGAGTGATTCCATGAACTATCATAACAGCCGCTGCCCGGTCTGCGGCGAGCCGCTGCTGGAAACGGAGGACGTGGTCGTCTGCCCGGAGTGCGCCACGCCGCAGCATCGCGCCTGCTGGAAGCAGAACGGCTGCTGCGCCAACGCGGCGCTGCACGGCACGGATTTTGTCTGGCGCCCGGATGCGGATGCGCAGCCGACGCAGGACCCCCGCGCGGCGGCGGGCGATTCCGTGATCTGCCCGAACTGCGGCAGCGAGAATCCGCAGGATGCCCTGCACTGCGGCAACTGCGGGGCCCTGTTCGGCGAAACGGGACCGAAGATCTGCTCCTATTGCGGCAAGGAAAATGACGACGACGCGCTGCACTGCAAATACTGCGGCGCCCCGCTGACCCTTGCCGCCGGGCTGCCGTTTTTCCGCGCGGAGCCGAACGCGGGCGGCACGCAGTTTGATGAAAACGAGCGGATCGGCGAGCATTCCGCCGCGGAGCTGGCGGCGTTTGTGCAGCAGTCCGCCCCGCGCTATCTGCAGAAGTTCCGGCGCTTTGCCGACGGCAAAACGCTCTCCTTCAACTGGGCGGCGCTGTTTTTCACCCCGTTCTGGTTCTTTTATCGCAAGCTTTATAAAGCCGGTATCGTTTTCCTGCTGCTGATCGCGGTGATCCCGCTGCTGACGGTCAGCCTGCAGCAGCAGATCGTCGAAGCCGTGACGCCTTATTATGAGGCGCTGAACGGCGACACGCAGCCCTCCGACGAGGAAGCGCTGCGCATGTTCACGGAGATCGGCGAAAAAACGACCCGGCCGATGTTGATCATCCTGAGCATCCATGCGGCGCTGCACCTGATCGGCGCGCTGACGGCAGACCGGATCTACTACAAAAAGATTCTGTCCGATCTCTCGCTTCTGCGCGAGCAGGGGGTGGAGGAAATGACCGGGCGCTTCCTGATTGCGCGGCGCGGCGGCGTTTCCATCCTGAACGGCCTGCTCAGTCTGATGTCCCTCGAGCTGGTTTCCCAGATGCTGTATTCTCTGGCGGATGCGATCGCATCCAGATTATAATAACAGGAGGTTCCTCTGATGCAGAAAAAAGTGAAAAAAGCAATTATCCCGGCCGCCGGTCTCGGCACGCGCGTGCTGCCCGCCTCCAAAGCGGTGCCCAAAGAGATGCTCAATATCGTGGACAAGCCCGCCATTCAGTACATTGTGGAAGAAGCGGTCGCCGCCGGGATCGAGGATATCCTGATCATCACCAACCGCGGCAAGGGCGCGATCGAGGATCATTTCGACCATGCCTTCGAGCTGGAGACCCAGCTGCGCGGCAACGCCGCCAAGGCGAAAATCTATGAGGACGTCAAGGCCTGCGCGGATCTTGCGAATATCTATTTCATCCGGCAGAAGGAAACGCGCGGTCTGGCGCACGCGATTCTTGCGGGCAAATCCTTCGTGGGCGACGAGCCCTTTGCCGTGCTCTACGGCGACGACGTGATCATCAACAACGAAAAGCCGGCCATCGGTCAGCTCTGCGACTGCTATGAGAAATACGGCAAGGCGATCGTCGGCGTCAACGCCGTGCCGCGCGAGCGCATCCATCTTTACTGCACGCTGGACGTTTCGCCCATCGAGGGCGAGACCCGCGCGATGAACTGCAGCCGTGTGATTGAAAAGCCGACGGAGGATCAGATTCTCTCGCTTTATTCCATCCTCGGCCGCGTTGTTCTGCCGCCGGACGCCTTTGCGCGCATCGAAAAAGGCATCGCCGCGAGCCCGGACGAAAAGGAATTCTATCTCACCGACACCTTCACCGATTACGGTGCGGAAGACAAGCTGATCGCCTATGACTTCGAGGGCAGGCGCTACGATATGGGCAACAAGCTCGGCATCCTGCAGGCGAACTGCGAGGTCGCGCTCAGCCATCCGGAAATCGGCGCGGATTTCAAGGCCTATCTGCAGCAGCTGGTGCAGACCTTCTGACCGGGATCTGCCGCGACAAAAAACAAACGACGCCCGCGCGGAAAATTCCGTGCGGGCATTGACATTTTTGCGGCTGTTTTGTATAATAATCCATAATCTACCAACACTACAGCGTGATAAAGCGCTAAATCTATACGGAAGGATGAATAAAAATGAAACTCGGAATTTACGGCTACGGCAACCTCGGGCGCGGCGTGGAGTGCGCGGTGCGGCAGAATCCGGATGCGGAGCTGGTCGGCGTGTTCACGCGCAGAGACCCCGCAACCGTCAAAACGCTGACCGGCGTGCCGGTGTATCCCGCGGCGGCGATCGCGGATTACAAGGATCAGATCGACGTGCTGATCATCTGCGGCGGCAGCGCCACGGATCTGCCCAAAATGACGCCGGTGCTCGCAAAGGACTTCAACGTCATTGACAGCTTTGACACCCATGCGAATATTCCGCAGCATTTTGCGGCGGTGGACGCGGCTGCGGCGGCGGGCGGCAAGCTCGCGCTGATTTCCTGCGGCTGGGATCCGGGCATGTTCTCCCTGAACCGGCTGTATGCGGCCTCCATCCTCGCGCAGGGCGCGGATTATACCTTCTGGGGCCGCGGCGTGAGCCAGGGGCATTCCGACGCGATCCGCCGCATTCCCGGCGTGCTGGACGCGCGTCAGTATACGGTGCCGATCGAGGCGGCCGTGGAGGCGGTGCGCTCCGGCAGTCAGCCCGAACTGACCACGCGTGAGAAGCATCTGCGCGAGTGCTATGTCGTCGCCGCGCCGGATGCGGACAAGGCCGCGATCGAGACCGCGATCAAGACCATGCCGAATTATTTCGCCGATTACGACACCACCGTGACCTTCATCACGGCGGAGGAGATGGCGCGCGACCACGCGGAGCTGCCGCACGGCGGTATGGTGATCCGCAGCGGCAAAACCGGTCTGAACGGGCAGCACACGCACACGATCGAATACAAGCTGACGCTGGATTCCAACCCCGAATTCACCGCCTGCGTGCTCGTGGCCTTCGCCCGGGCGATCAACCGCATGGCAGAGCGCGGCGCGACCGGCTGCAGAACGGTGTTTGACATTGCGCCGGCCGACCTCTCTCCGCTCTCTCCCGAAGAGCTGCGCGCGCACATGCTGTAAGCGCCGCGGCAGAAAACAGAACGCAACCGCAGGCCCGCGAGGCAGCCGCTTCGCAGGCCTGCTTTTTTGCGTGCAGCAGAAGAAATAATAAAAGGGATCCATATAAAAATCCGGCCCTTTGCAAGGGGCGGCGGACGGCCGAAAAAATTTTTTAAAAAGTCACAAGAAAACTATTGACAGTCACATGAACTTGTGATATAATCAAGACAACATCAAAGGAGGTGAAACTGATGTCGCAGGGAAGGATCCCGGGGAGCGTGCTCCCCTTTGACGGGCAGCCGGGCATGTTCGCGCTGTTTCGTCCGCTGATCCGCGCCACCGACGGGCTGACGCTCAGTCAGGTCTGCGCCATCACAGGGCTGGAGCCCACCGCCGTGCAGAACTGGGTCAAGCGCGGCTTCGTCGCGCGGCCGATCCAGAAAAAATACCGTGAACGGCAGCTTGCACGCATCCTGCTCATCTGCGCGCTGCGCGACAGCCTGCAGATCGAGCGCATCGGCGCGCTCATGGCGATGGTCAACGGCAGCGCGGACGATGAAAGCGACGACATTGTGCCCGAGGACCAATTATACGATTATCTTTGCGCCTGCGTCGGCGACCCGGCCGACGACCGGCGCACCCCCGCGGAGATTCCCGCCGTGGTGGAGTCCGTTTTAAAAACCTATCGCGCACCCGCGCCTGAGGCTGCGGAGCGTCTGCGGGAAGCGCTCACGGTGATGGTTTATGCCTACACCGCCGGGCAGCTCAAGCAGGAGGCGGAGCGCAGATTCCTTGCTATGGAGGAGGCATTGAAATGAAACTGAAAAAAAGCGTCATTGCAGCCCTGATCGGCGTGCTGCTTCTGGTGTTCATCGGCATGAACGCCTTCACGATCGTCGACGCCGGTCACACCGGCGTGGTCGTCACACTCGGCAAGGTCCGTGAGGGCGTGCTGCAGGAGGGCATTCATATGAAGATCCCCTTCGTGCAGAAGGTCGTGAAGATCGACAACCGCATCCGCAAGCTGGAGGTCAACACGGAGGCCTTCTCCAAGGACCTGCAGAGCGTCAACACGGTGCTGGCGATCAACTACCGCGTCGATACCGCAAAGAGCAACAGCATCTATAAGAATATCGGCGCAGATTATGAATCCGTGCTGGTCACCCCGGCGGTCAACGAGGTGCTCAAGGCGATCACCGCCACCTACACGGCGGAAGAAAGCGTGACCAACCGCAATCTGATCAGCGAGGGCCTGGTCACCGGCCTGAATGAGAAGCTCAACGCGATCGGCCTGTATATCACCGATGTGAATATCATCGACTTTGATTTCTCGGATGCGTTCATCACCGCTATTGAGGAGAAGCAGGTCGCGCAGCAGCAGCTGCTCAAGGCCGAAACCGAGAAGAAGACCGCGATCACCAACGCGCAGGCTGCCGCCGAGGCCGTCAAGATCAAGGCGGATGCGGAGGCCGCGGCCAACAAGCTCATCAGCGATTCGCTGACGGATCAGATCATTGAAAACAAGAAGATCGAGAAATGGGACGGCGTGCTGCCCAAGGTCAGCGGCAGCGACGGCACCTTCATCGATTTCAACACCATCGCGCAGGAGTAACGATATGAAAGAGTATAAAGTGGTTAAAGTGCGTGAAAAGGACGCAGAGGCAACGATGAACGCCATGGCGCAGCAGGGCTGGACGGTCGTGAGCGTCACCTATTGGAGCTACTGGTGGGTGAGCCTGGTGATCACCTTTGAACGTGAACGATAACGACTTGTTTGTCTCCAATAAACCCGGGGCCGACGGCAAGCACCCGGCCGGCGGCCCCACCCCCCCTTAACAACAACACGGAGGAACAGAACCATGAAAAAGAGCGAACGCTTTGAAAAGACCTATGCGCAGGGCAAGCTCAGCGGCATCGAGATCTGGGTCGACAAAACGACCGGCGTCAACTATCTGTTTGCCTTTGAGGGCTATGCCGGCGGACTGACCGCCCTGCTGGACCGCGACGGCAAACCGGTCATCACGCCGATTTCGAGCGCGGCTGAGATCGATTAATCTGATTGTTTCGACTGAGATCGATTGTTTCGTCTTTCTCCTTCTTTCTATCACATCAAGGGGCTGTCGGCCTTGTCAACCGGCAGCTCCGCCTTTTCATACGCAGGCGCGCTTGACTTTGGGCCTTGCCTGTGCTAAAATAAACGCAATCCGATGTCTTCGTAGCTCAGCAGGATAGAGCGTCCGCCTCCTAAGCGGAAGGCCGTGGGTTCGAATCCCGCCGAGGACGCCAGAAGCGGCAGCCGTCCGTCCGGGCAGCTGCCGCTTTTTCTGCTTGCGCGGGTTGCATTCTGCGTGCGTGCATGCTACAATCATGCAAAAGGCACCTGCGTGCCGACCCGATTCTGCCAAGGAAGGAGACGCCATGCTGTCTGAAACCCGCGCCGGATACCGGTATACGGTCTATGCCTGCTATCTCGGCTATATCACACAGGCGATCGTCAACAATTTTGCGCCGCTGCTGTTTCTGACCTTCCGGGAACAGTTCGGCGTCGGTCTGGCGCGCATTTCCGTGCTGGTCGCGCTGAATTTCGGCGTGCAGCTGCTGGTCGATCTGCTGGCGGTGCGGTTCGCGGACCGCATCGGCTACCGGATCTGCATCGTGGCCGCCCATGTGTTCGCCGCGGCCGGGCTCGGCGCGCTTGCGCTGCTGCCCCGGCTGCTGCCCGACCCCTTCGCGGGGCTGTGCGCGGCGGTCGTCATCTATGCCGTCGGCGGCGGATTGATCGAGGTGCTGG
>JAFZNN010000211.1 GCA_017550895.1 Clostridia bacterium | reverse complement strand
GAAGTGGCGCTTCTGCCAATCTGATTGGCGATCACAGATTCATGCTTCGCTTTCAATTCTTTTACAAGTTCGATGATCCGGACGGAAAAATCCATGGATAATTCTGCAAGTTTGTTTTCTTTCATTGCACACCGATCCTTTCCTGAAAAGAAGTATATCATATTTCTGTGTAAAAATCAATGATGTCGCCGCCGTTGGCGGCTCATGATGTATCTCCGCTTCGCTCCGAAATGATGTTACTCGCGTCGCTCGCAATGATGTGACGTTTGCCCTTCATGTGCCGCAGGCACACATCATGCGCGAAGCGCACATCATTGCCGCAGGCAACATCATTTGCCCGACAGGGCAAACATCATTGAAAAAAGCACGCCGAAGCGTGCTTTTTTCATGGCCCGCTCGAAGGGATTCGAACCCCCGATCTTCAGAATCGGAATCTGCTGCGTTATCCAACTGCGCCACGAGCGGAAATATTCGGTTGACGGGCGGCGGGTGCCGCTTTTGCTTCCTTACTATACAATATTTTTCCGCAAATGTCAAGCGAAACCTGTCGTCTGCGCGGCACTTTCCGCCACCGCGCAGGAAACCGCCGCCGCGCTGCTGCGCGACGGCGGTTGGTGCTTCAGGTCAGCTTGCCTTTCGCTTCGAGCGATTCATACACTTTTATGCCGATCAGCACGCAGGAGAAGGCGATCGTTCCGCCGACGGTGACGTCGCTCAGATAATGCGCGCCCATCACCAGCCGGGTGAAGGCGACGGCCGTTGTGTAGCAGAAGGCCAGCCAGAAGGCGAGATGACGGTGCCTGCGCCAGAAGTCGCTCACAAACGGCAGGAGCATCAGCAGATAGCTCATCCCTGCGCTGCCGGTGTGGCCGCTGGGGAAGGAGCGGTTGCCGTTGACGCCGTTCGGGTGATACCAGGCGGTGAACTGCGAATAAGCGCCGTCCAGGTCGCGGAAGCGCACGCGCCCCCAGACCTCTTTCATCAGCGTGATCAGCCCGGATTCGACCGCGCAGACGGCCAGAGCGATCACGGCCATGCAGATCAGCGGCTTGCGCAGCGGCTCAGGAACGCTGATAAAGCGAAAGGCCAGCAGCAGCACCAGCGCAAAGCCCGCGCCGTACAGGATGCCGCAGCCGGTGCGGAACGCATCCTCAAGGAAGAAGCGGCGCGCGACATACAGCCCGAAATAGACGCCGCACCCCACGCAGGCGACCGCCGCGGCAATGCGCATCCACGGGCGCGGCAGGAGCTTTGAAAGCAGGGCGGAGGTGAGCAGAAGCAGGCAGTAAGCGGGCATTTCGCCGGTGCGGGCAAACCAGTTGGAGATGAAATCCGAGGTATTGTTCAGCGCGATATCCAGTTTCAGATCCGTGAAGGCGGCGGCGACCAGCGCGCCGGCGGCCAGCAGATAAAACAGGATGATTTCAATGCGATAGGATTTCAAAGAAGCGGGTTTCAAGGACATTCCTCCCAATTGCAGTCGTCAGGGATTGCGGCGACGGCTCAGACGCGGTAAATATTGACTTCATACGGCCGCAGCTGACCGGTCGGCTTTGCGTAGTTCGAGAGCGCGCAGACGCCCTGTGCCGCACGCGGGCGCCGGATCCAGCGGTCCGTGAGGTTCATTTCCACGTAGAATCTGCCTGCGCCGCTTGTGCGGTAGAAGCAGAAGGTGCGGTCGTTGGTCTCAAGCGGCTCGAAGTCGCCGTAGACCAGCGTTTCCTTCTCCGCCTTGCGCAGCGCGATCAGCGCTTTGTAATAATTCAGCGGGCTGTAAGGATCTTTCGCCTCCGTTTCCGCGTTGCAGGTCAGGTAATCGCCGTTGACACGGATCCACGGCGTGCCCGTGGTGAAGCCCGCGTGCGCCGAGGTGTCCCAGCACATCGGCGTGCGCCCGTGGTCGCGGCTGCCGGCGAGGATCGTCTGCCACGCCTGCGCAGGGGTTTTGCCTTTTTCCTGCAGCGCGGCGTATTTGTTGATGGATTCCACGTCGCGGATTTCACTCATATCGTTGAAATCGCAGTTCATCATGCCCAGCTCCTCGCCCTCGAAAATATAGGGCGTGCCGCGGCCGGTGAGGAGCATCGCGCCGATGAGCTTCGAGAGCGGACGGCGGAAGCTGTCGTCGGGATTGACCTTGGAAACCATGCGGGGATTGTCGTGGTTTTCGATCACGAGCGTCGGCCAGGAGGAGCCGTGCAGCTCCTGCTGATAGCGCGTGAAGAGCAGCTTGAGATATTTCAGGTTGTATCTGTAGTCGCTCCAGCGCTCCTTGCCGGGCGTTTCCAGCTGATCGAACAGGAAGGTTTCGCGGATTTCCTCGCGGGAATCATCCACCAGGAATTTGGCCATTTCCGTGCCGATGCCGCCGGTTTCGCCCACGCAGAAGGCGTCCGGGAACTTCTTGAAGGCGTTTTCGTTCAGCTCATGCAGATATTCCTGCAGACGCGGGCCCCAGAAATAGTATTCGCCGCCGTAGCCGATGACCTCGCCGACCAGGGAATTGCCGTCCGGCAGGCCGTCGACCTTGGAGATCATGTTGATCACGTCCATGCGGAAGCCGTCCACGCCCTTTTCCAGCCACCAGCAGACCATGTCGGCCACCTCGGCGCGCAGCTCGGGATTCTCCCAGTTCAGATCCATCTGCTTTTTGGAGAACAGATGCAGCGCCCACGCATCCAGCTCGGGGTAATAATTCCACGCGGGGCCGGAGAAGAGCGAGGTCCAGTTGTTCGGCGGCACGCCGGGGCCTTTGCCCTTGCGGAAGATATAATAATTCTGATATTTCTCGTCGCCCGCCAGCGCCTTCTGGAACCATTCATGCTCGTCGGAGGTGTGGTTGACCACGAGATCCATGATCAGCTTCATGCCGCGCTTGTGGATCTCTGCCAGCAGGGTGTCGAAATCCTCCATCGTGCCGAATTCGGTCATGATCTTGCGGTAGTCGCGGATGTCATAGCCCATATCGTCGTTGGGGGAATCATAGATCGGGCTGAGCCAGAGCGCGTCCACGCCCAGCGCCTTGAGATAATCGAGGCGGGAGAGAATGCCGGGAAGATCGCCGATGCCGTCGCCGTTCGCGTCCATAAAGGAGCGGGGATAGATCTGATAGATGACGGCTTCCTTCCACCACTTCGGCTCGGTCTTGCCGGCCAGAACCACGGGTTCGGGCGTGTAGCCGACCAGGTTGCACAGATGCTCCACGGTCGCAGGCGGCAGCTTGTCGCCCAGCAGCCGGGGCAGGGTGCGCAGCCGGAGCTTGCCGATGAGGGGGTTGCGGATCACGGGATCCGGGATGCCGGCGTGATAGGCGACCATCTTCACAAGGTCGCTGCCGACCGGCGTTGCCATCATATCCCGCAGGGTGCTGTCGGGGGTGATTTTCATTTTATCGTCTCCTTATCTCTGGTTGGATTCAACGGAAAAGAGGCGACCGGATCGGCCGCCTCTCAGGTTCGGATGGGATTTAGATGCCTGTGTTGGTCAGCACGACGCGGTGATTGACCGGGGTAAGACCGTCGCGGCTGTATTTCAAGACCAGGCTTTCGTCATACAGCTTCTGGAACTTGATGGTGGGTCTGCGCGCGCCGAGCACGAGCATGACGATGCGCTCAATCTGCGGCGCAAAGAGATAGATCATCTTGCGCGGCGAGCAGGTGTTCCAGACGCTCACGGCGAACCATGCGCAGTTAAACAGGTAATTCCAGTAGTTGTGGCGCTTGAGCAGAGAAACGACGTTGTCAAGCTCGCTGCGGGAAACCTGCGTGGACATGCAGAACGTGCGGTCGTAAGTGGCGTCCTTCACCCAGTAGCGCTCCAGGTTGAAGTGAATGCCCTCGCCGCTGCCGCGGTCCGTGAAGCAGCCCATCGAAAGCGCGCTGCCGGGCTTAATGCGATAGCCCGCAACGTCCAGTGGGGAATCCGAGGTGTTGAGGATGTAAATCCACATGTGCGGCATCTTGGGGTTGCCGTTGGAAACGCAGAGATACATCGTGGCGATATTCTCCAGCGCGTTCTGCCCTTCGGAGTTGACGCCTCTGGCGCTGGCCATGACAACGCTCGAAGCGAAGATGCAGAAGACCAGCAGGATGGAAATAATTACTTTCAGTTTTTTCAAAGCGGAGCTCCTCCTTTTTCCGGACGTCAGTTTCCTTCCGTCCTTGATCCTTTCAAGTTTTTCAAACACTCGTAAACGTATATTAACATACTTTTCAAAAAAAAGCAAGCATTTCTTCACGGTTTTCCGGGAGAAAGACGAAAATAAGACGAAAACCGCCGCCATTGACCGGGTTTGCGGCAAACGGCGGCGGGTTGATTTTAGTCAAACAGGCTGCGCACGGTGTCATAGATGCATTCCACACTCTGCCGCATGGAGCATTTCTCGACGGCGCGGTAGAGAAATTCCGGCACCGCGCGGCGGAAGCTGCTGTCCTGCGCGGCGGGCACGAGGTTCTCGGATGCGGGCAGCGGCGGGCCGTTTTGCACCGTCACATTCACTGTGTTGGTGCACAGCGGATGCGGGCTGCCGAGCTTGAGATAATTGACCGTCAGCTGCGTGCATTTTGCGGAAACCTGCGGCAGCGCGCCGGAGAAGGGGAGACGCACGGTCTCGCCCGGCGCGAGCAGGCCGGAACCGCTGATGTCAAAGGTCAGCGGGAGATCCTGCGCGACCACGGAGAGGATGCGGATATAGCAGTCCTCGGAGAGGTTGCGGATTTCCAGCGTCTGATCCGCATCGGAAACGAAGCCGTTCGGGCTGCTGTCAAAGGCTATATGCAGCGTGCGGTAGGGGTGAGAGGAGGCTTCAAACTGCGGATAGGCCGGATCGCTGCGCACATCCCGGATCGTATCCGTCAGCAGGAGCTTTGTCACGAGCGAGCGGGTATAGTCCTCATAAAAATACTGGCCGTGATAGTGGCCGTCGATGAACCAGGTGTTCTCCGGCAGATAGGCGCAGGAGGCGTCGATCTCCATGGAGGGAGAAACATGGCAGTGCGACGGATCGCTGCAGCAGGCGCCGTCCGGCACATAGCCGTCGGCAAAACGCTGACCGAGCGGTGCGGTTTTCGCGCCGCTGACGCCGGCGGCCGGGAGGATCATATCGCCGTTGAGCTCTCCGCCGGTGACCAGCGGGCTGCCGGTGCCGCAGAGGATGGAAATCTGCGTGCCGCGCGCCTGACAGGCGGTGAAGGTCGCGCGCAGATTGGGCATCACCTCATTGTGGATCCGATCCAGCCGCGCGATCAGTTCGCCGCTTTCCGCCGCGTCGAGGAATTCCGCTTTCAGCGCGGCGTAATCATCGTTGGAGCACAGCGACCAGACGCTGCCCCAGTTGCGCGCAATCTCCCGCAGGCCGCCGCTGAGCGCCCGGGCGAAGCGGTCGATCCAGGCCGCGCGGTCGGTTTCCAGCAGGCGGGCGTAGTTGCTTTCACTGTTGAGCGCCGTGCCGATGAACATCATCAGGCTTTCTTTTGCGAGCGTGATATCGCCGTGCAGGATGCGCGCGGGAATATCCGTGCCGCCGAGCGCGGGCACGCTCATCACGACGCGCTCCACGGCGTTTTCCTCGCCGTAATAAGTCAGATAGGTGGAAACGATCAGGCCGCCGTAGCTCAGCGCGAAGAGCCTGACCTGCGGGCTGCCGGTCGCGGCGCGCACCGCGTCAATGAAGTCCTTGAGCTCCTGCGCGAGGGTGACGGCGTCCAGCCGGGAATCATACTGATAGCAGAACACCCGGTTCGGGTCGGTTTTTTCGGAAATATAGTCGCAGAAGTTTTTTTCATAGAGATAGGCGCCGTCGTCATGGGTGCGCATATAGGCGAGGCTGGAGGTCGCGGGCGTATTCGGATAATGGGTCACGGGGTAGAGCGAGGTGCCCTGCGGCGTGCATTTCAGTTTTTCCATCACACGGATCGCGCCGTTGCCGACCACCGTGCCGAAGCGTTCAGCGTCGCCGCCGAGCAGGCCGAACAGGGCGGGCACGAATGTGCCGGCGTCCGCTTTGATCTGCGCCGCGATTTCACCGGCGTCCAGCCCCCAGACCTGTTGCTGTGCATCGGTGCCGAAGTCCGTGAACAGCTTGGAGCACATGAAGCCGGAGATCAGAATCAGCGGCGGTTCCGGCTCTGCAGCCGCCTGCGCCGCCGCGCCGGCAGGCAACAGCGCCGTGAGCAGAAACAGGAGTACACACAGGATTGCAAACAAGCGTTTCAAAAGGTCGCTTCCCTTCGTTTCAAATAAGAATAATTAATCATTTAAACTATATTTTACCATAGAGTCGCCGATTATGCAACCGCTGCAAAAAATTTAACATTTGGGTTTGCGAAAATTCACAATTGCTTTTCACTTTCACCCTTGTCTGACTGCCTGCGGCATGATAAAATATGAAAGAAGAAAACCAATTCGGAAAGGAGCCTGCGCCATGCATCCTGTGTTTGCCGGTGTGCCCCTGCCTTCCGCTGCGCCGAGCGGCTGCTATGACGCCGGGCGCGGCAGCTGCCTGCTGCGCTGGGACGGCGCGGCAGCTGCGGATTTCACGGCGGCCTGCGCCGCGCTGGAGCAAGCGGGCTTTGCGCTGCAGGGGGAAACGGTGCTGGAGGAGAATCATCACCGCACCTATGCCGCCGGCGTGACCGTGCACATTTATTACTGTGCGGCGGAGGGCGTGCTGCGCCTGATCGGCGATCCCTCCACGGCCTGCGGTCCCGCCGCGCCGGATCCGACGCGGATCTGTGCACCCGCGCTCTGGCAGTTTGAGGTGGATCATGCCCTGATCGACTGCGGCATGTGCTACATCCTCCGGGCGGGCAACGGGCATTTCTTTGTGATCGACAGTCCGCACGGCTATTCCATTCGGGATGACGAACGTATCTGCGATTTTCTGCGCGCGCAGACCGGCGGAGAGACGCCGGTGGTGGAGGGCTGGTTCTTTTCCCACGGCCATGACGACCACATCACGCAGTTTCTGGACATTGTGGAATACCGGCTGCCGCAGATCGAAATCCGCGCGGTGTATTATAATTTCCCGCCCGCCGACCATCGGGACAGCGCCGCGTGGTGCCCCGCGAGCAGCCATGTGGCGGCGCGGTTTGAGCGGGTGCTGGATGCGCATCCGGAGATCCAGCGCATCCGCCTGCATACCGGCCAGCGGTTTTATATCGTCGATCTGCGCGTGACGGTGCTCTGCACCCACGAGGACGTGTTTCCGGCCTCGCTGGAAAACTATAACGACACCTCCACCGCGCTGCTCGTGGAAGCCGCCGGCAGCCGCATCCTCTTTCCGGGCGACTGCGCGGCCGAAAGCGACCGGGTGCTGTGCGGGCGCTATTCCGAACAGACGCTGCGCTGCGACGTGCTGCAGATTTCCCATCACGGGCACGCGGGGCTGTCGCCGGAATTCTACCGCCGCGCCGCCGCGCCCTGCTGCCTGTTTCCGGTCACGCGGATCAAATTCGATGAGGAGCTGCCCCGTCAGGCGGCCAACCGTACGGCGATCGCGCTGAGCAGGGAGTATTACATTGCCTCCGACGGCACGGTACGCATCCCGCTGCCCTATGTGTGCGGGCGCGTTGAGCGTTTGCCGGACGAAACCTTTGAGAATTTCAGCGGCATTTATCAGCTTTGGACTTATACGTATTCGCAGCTCTATAAGGATCTGCTGTATCTGACCTATCTCTCCCGCGGCGGCCGCGCGCTGCCGCAGCCGCCCGCGTTGCCCGCGCCGCAGACAGAAAAATAAAAACCGGGCCGGCAGCCTCTGACGCTGACGGCCCGGAGATTCTGTTGTGTCAGGCTTGCAGCATCGGCAGCAGCGTGAGCGCGGAGATCACGATCTGCAGGCTGCAGAAGCGGAAGATGACCTGCGTGTTCGACCAGGGCGTTTTGATGTTTTTGCGGACATGGTCGTGCAGCGGAGTGCGGATTTTTTTCAGCGGATTGATGTGCAGGAAGCGGATGGTGACGATCTTGACGATGCCCAGCAGGCCGTCGAGGCAAAGCATCAGGCAGAGCGGGATCACCAGCAGGAAGTTGCCGGTTTTCATCACGGCCACGGCCAGGAACAGGCCGAGCGCGCGGGAGCCGGCGTCGCCCATCATCATGGTGCTCGGCTCGGCGTTCTTCCACAGGTAAGGCAGCAGCACAAGGATCATCAGCAGGATCATCAGCAGGCTGTCGTCCATTCCGTGCGTGCGCAGAAGGATCGCAACGCCCACGGAAATAAGCGAAACGATGGTCAGGCTGCCGCTGAAGCCGTCGATGCCGTCCGTGCAGTTGACGGCGTTGATCAGCATCCAGACCAGGAGCGCTGCCAGAATGCCGAAGACCACCGCCGGCAGACGCAGCGAAAAGCCGAAGCAGCGCACGGAAAACAGCTCCGGATTGCAGATGACGAAATTCGCCGCCACAGCCGCGGAGATGACCAGATCCACAAGGCCTTTTTTATATTCGCCCCAGGGCTTTTCGGAGCGGTCGTCCAGATAGCCGGAGAGCATTTCAAGGAAGAGCGCGCCGTAATAGATCAGCGATTCCGCGTGGATCGGCACAAACAGCAGCGCGCAGACAATAAACGCGCAGACGAAAATGATGCCCGCGCCGCGGATCTTGCCGGCGGATTTCATGCCGTTGACGGCGAATTCACGCCCGTGATCGCGGGGCAGTTTATTACGGAAGATCCGCAGCAGCAGCGCGCAGAGCACCGGCGGCACGACCGCGGTCAACGCCATCAGCGCTTTCCACGGCAGAACGGTATACAGCATAGGAGTCCCTCCAAATCACTTCAATAAATAAACTATAGCATATTGAGCGGGATTTTTCAAGAGCCTGTGCCGGGAATTCTGTGCAGCCGTCAGCCGAGCAGATCCTCCAGGATCTCGACCAGGTGGCAGAGTTCGACGCAATTTTCATTCAGCAGCGCTGCGAACGCCGCGGCCTCCTGCGGCGAATCGAATACGTCGTCGTAGGCGTGCAGCACGGTTTCGGCGCCGTCCTCACAGAGCACGGCCTCCACGCCGTAGCGCGGGCCGGTCTCCGACTGCATTGCGTTTGCGCGGTAAAGCACGGGTTGCGACTCCATGGCAGAGCCTCCTTCCTGTCCGTCGGGGGACAGGTTCCAATAAAGCACGGATCGCCTGCGAATGCAAGGGAATTCTGGGAATTGTCAATGACTTCTTTTGTCATTTTTTGTGACAAGCGGCCGAAGCGGTCCATCCTGCACAAAAAACCGCGGGAAAGTTTGTGCGTGCAAACGCGAAAAACGCATTGACGCGGCGGCAAAAATCATTTATAATATTATCTATCTATAACTATTTTCGAATACGGAGGCGCTGAAATGATGAAAAAATGGCTTCCGCTTCTGCTCTGCTGTGTGCTGCTGCTCGGCGGCTGCGGCGGCAGGAACGCCAAAACGGCTGCGGATCCCGATGCGATGCCGGAGGGCTATATTCCCGAGGGGATCAAGAGCATCCTGACGCAGCTTGTGAACGCCAATGATTATTTTGTGCGGGAAGCGTTTGTTCAGAACCATCTGCCCACGGACGCAGCCGACGCCGTCACGCAGGAGGGCGAGGCGTATGAACGGGTCGCCGCGGGGCGAGTGACCAGCTTTGAAGCCCTGGAATCCCTGCTGCGCGCGACCTATCAGCCGACGGTTGCGGAGAATCTGCTGGCCGAAGGCGTGTATGCCGAGATCGACGGCAAGCTGTACTGCTGCATGCCGCGCGCGCCGAAAACCGCGGGCAGCGGCGAAACAGAAGACTTTACGATCGAAAACGGCAGCATCAGCGAGAACGAGATCACCTTCGACGTTGTGTATGCCGGCGGGACCAGGGTGACCATGACGGCGAAAAACAGCGACGGCGTATGGCGGCTGACCGAGTTCTATGAATTCTGAGAAAGGAAGACACAGATATGAATGATCTGAGATCTCCGTGGTTTGACAGCATTGATCCGGCGATGCCGCTTGCGGAATATCCCCGTCCGCAGCTCACGCGCAGGGACTGGCTCTGCCTCAACGGCAGCTATGATTATGCCGTGACGGCGGCGGACGCCCCGGCGCCCGCGGCGTATGACGGCAAGATCCTTGTGCCGTTCTCCATTGAGAGCGCGGCCTCCGGCGTCGGCCGGGCGCTGCAGCCGGAGGAATGGCTCTGGTATCACAGGACCTTCACGCTGACCGACGCCTTTGCGGGCAAGCGCACGCTCCTGCATTTTGACGCGGTGGACTGGCAGTGCACCGTCTGGGTCAACGGTGTCGAGGTCGGCAGGCATACCGGCGGCTACAACCCGTTCGCGTTCGATATCACCGAGGCGCTGCGCGAAGGCGAAAACGACCTGCTGGTGCAGGTGTTCGATCCGACGGACGCCGGGCATCAGCAGCGCGGCAAGCAGATCCTGCATGTCAAGGGCTTCTGGTATACCGCGACCTCCGGCATCTGGCAGACGGTCTGGCTCGAGCCGGTGACGCCCGCGCACATTGCGTCCATCCACCTGCTGCCGGATATCGACGCCGGCACGGTGACGCTGGATGTGAAGCATACCGGCAAGGCGGGCAGCGTGCTGACCGCCGAGATCCTGGAAGGCGAAACCGCGGTGTTCAGCGGCGAAATCGACGCCCACGCGGTGCTGCCCGTGCCGCAGGCGCATCTCTGGAGCCCGGAGGATCCCTTCCTTTATACCGTTCGTCTGACGCTGACCGCCGACGGCGAGACCGACGAGGTGGGCAGCTATTTCGGCATGCGCAAGTTCTCCATCATGCAGGATGCGTCCGGTCTGCCGCGACTGGCGCTCAACAACGCGCCGTATTTCCAGCGCGGCCTGCTCGATCAGGGCTATTGGCCCGAGAGTCAGCTCACGCCGCCGACGGATGAGGCGATGATCTTTGATATCGAGCAGATGAAATCGCTCGGCTTCAATATGCTGCGCAAGCATATCAAGCGCGAGCCGATGCGCTGGTATTATCATTGCGACCGTCTGGGCATGCTGGTGTGGCAGGATATGATCAGCGGCGGCAAGCCCCTGAATCCGATCCTCGCCGGCGCGCTGCCGAATATCAACGTCCATGTGAAGGACAATCTTTACAAGAGCTTCAACCGCGATGAACCGGCCTGGCGCGAGGAATTCAAGGCGGAGCTGTTTGAGCTGCTCGATCAGCTTTACAACTGTGTTTCCATCTGCTGCTGGGTGCCCTTCAACGAGGGCTGGGGGCAGTTTGACGCGCTGGAGATCGGCAAGGCTGTCAAAGCCTTCGATCCCTCCCGCTTTGTCGATCACGCCAGCGGCTGGCACGATCAGGGCGGCCCGGATTTCAAGAGCGTGCATAAATACATTTTCCCGATCCATCTGCCCACGGCGCGCCGCACGGCCGGCCGGCCCTTTGTGCTCAGTGAATACGGCGGCTACAGCGCGATCCTCCGCGATCACGTCTGGAATCTCCGGCGCTCGTTCGGCTATATGATGTTCAAAAACAGCGAAACGCTGTCTGCCGCTTACAAAAAGCTGCATGAGAAGCAGGTGGCGCCGCTGATTGCCAAGGGCCTGTGCGCCACGGTCTACACCCAGGTGAGCGACGTGGAATTTGAGGTCAACGGCATTTATTCCTACGACCGCAAGGTGCTCAAGATGGATGCGGAGATGCTCCGCGCGGTCAACCGGCTGCTGTCTTATTAAAGCGCAGCACGGGCAGGGGGGAGAGAAACGGAAATGACGAAAGGGCCGAGCGCGCGCACCCGGCTGGTTTCGCTGGTTGAGATCCTGACGCTTTATACAGACGAATACAATCTGATGAGCGTGGAGGAGCTATGCGGCAAAATGAAAGAATACGGCTACGACGTCAACCGCCGCACCGTGCTTTCCGATCTGAAGGAGCTCAACAAGCTCCAGATGCAGATCGTCTGGGCGGACGCCCGCCGCAAACGCTTCTATCTGGCCGGCAACTATTCGGAATCGGCGCTGCATTATATATTGGAAAGCGTTTTTACCTCCGATTATCTGACGCAGGCGGAGCGCGTGACGGTGCTCAACGATCTGCGCCGGCATGCCTGTGTGCCGACGCTGGATCTGGTGGCGGAGACGATCGAGATCATCTCCCCGCGCGCGGAACGCGCGCCGTATTCGATCGAAACGCTGCACACCCTGCGCGTGGCGATCGCCGAGAATCGCCAGGCGGCGCTGACGGTGACGGTGCCGAAGCCCGGCGCGGCGTTCGAAACGGAAACCGGCACGGAAACGCTCACGGTCAACCCGCTGAGAATCACGGTGACGACCAGCTCGGTCGCGCTGACCTTTACCACGGCGGATGATCCGGCAACGCCGAAGTTCATCCACATGCGCCGGATCCTGGCCGTCCAGCAGCTGGAGTGGCCGCGCCAGCCCTATGACGGGCCGACGGATAAGCCGCTGAATTTCTTCAACGGCGAGCCCTCCCGGGCCAGCGCCCGCCGCATCGACTGGCTGCTGCTGCGCTTCCCGACGGAGCTTGCGGAGCGCGTGGCTGATCAGTTCGAATCGCCGGTGTATTTCAAACGCGACGATGCGGAAGGATACTGTCTTGCCAAGGTCAACACCGTAGTGGATCAGTCGCTGCTCGGCTGGCTGATCCTGATGGGCGGCAGGGTGGAGATCCTGCGCCCGGATTACGCAAGGGATACCATTGCCGCCGCTGTGCGCAGCTATTGCGCCGCGACGGAAGAATCATAAGCAATCAACAACAGAAAGGAAGCTTTGAATCATGCTGAAAAAGATAGTTGCAGCCGTGCTTGTGCTGACGCTTGCGGTCACGCTCGCCGCCTGCGGCAAAACCAAGGTGAAAGTCGACCTGCCCGAAAAGAAAGTGGCGGTCCTTGTTGCGCCCGAGAGTCAGGATCCGGAGACCTATCGCCGCGCCAAGGAGCTGGGAAAGACCTATCCGAAGAACGTGGTCGTGCGTGAATATCCCGACAGCCGTGTGCTCAAGGCCGGCGACCCCGAGATCAAGAAGATCGCCGAGGAGCTTGCGGCCGACGCTTCGATCGGCGCGCTGGTTTTCGCGCGTGCAACGCAGTTTGCGGATATCTCCATCAGCGCCGCGAAATCCGCGAATCCCGCGCTGAAGATTCTGTGTGTGGAGCCGGAGCAGACGCTGGCAAAATACGCCGAGCGTTCGGACTTCGTCTTCTGCTGCGACTGGAGCAAGGCGGCGCCCGCGATCATCGCGCAGGCCAAGGCGCAGGGCGCGGAGACCTTCGTCATGCTCTCCTTCGACCGCCAGCTGAATGACAATGCGCTCACCGGCGGCGCGCGGGTCGCCTTTGAAGAGGCCTGCAAGACGCAGGAGCTGAAATTCTATTATGAATCCTCGCTCGATCCGATCTTCTCCGGCGGTATCTCCAAGGCCCAGCAGACCCTGGGCGAAATCGTGGCGCGCATGCGCAAAAACCAGAAGCTCAGCAATGAAAACGTCTGCTTCTTCTCCACCGACAGCTCCGTGCAGACGGCGCTGATTGAGCAGGCGGAGAAAAACGGCTTTGTCTATGTTTCTCCCGCATTCCCGAGCATCTACAGCGGCGTTGCAGAGCTCTTCCCCGATCTGGCCGCGCCGGAAAACGTGAAAGACACCGCGAGCTTCCTGACCGCGCTCAAGGAAGCGGTGGCGGGACGCGCATCCAAAGCGCGCCTGGCAGCCTACACCTTCCCGCTGGCGGCAACGCTTCTGGACGCCGCCGTGTTCACGGCGTTTGATCTGCTCGGCGAAACGCAGGCCGAGGATCCGACCGCCCAGGCGATCACCCGTCTGAACGAAGCGGGCGGCAAGGACTTCGCTGCCGCCGCCTTCTCCGAAAATCTGCCGAATGTGATCGTCGGCTATGCGGACGGCTTCGAAACACTGAAATAAGAAACGCAAAAAAGCAAACGGCTTTCCCGATGTTGTTCGCCGGGAAAGCCGTTTTTTATGCGATTTGAGCGTTACAGGATCTCCGCCGTCCAGGCGAAGGAGAAGGTTTCGCCCTGTTCCAGGCGCTGAATGCCGCGCTTTTCGGAAAAATCGGCGCGCGGTGTGTGGTCGTCATTGATGCCGTACCACGGTTCGATGCAGACGTAGGGCGCGCCGGGCTTGGCCCAGATGCCGAGAAACGGGCAGTCGCCGAAGGTGAATTTCAGCGCGTGCTCGCCGGTGAGCTCCACGCTGCGCGAGCGCAGGCCGGAGAGGATCAGCGCGTCATCGTTGAACAGATCCTTTGTCAGCACGAGCTCGCGCGCATTCTCCAGCACGGGAAAACGCTCCGGACGCAGCAGGTTTTCCTTGTCGATCTTTTCCGCGCTGACGGTTTCCGCCTGCTCAAAGACCAGCCGGTCGCCGATTGCGCAGTTGAAGGCCGGGTGCGCGCCGACGGAAAACAGCATCGGCCCGTTTGTGCGGTTGACCACGGTCAGGCGGTTGGTCAGCGCCGCGCCGTCGAGCGAAAACGCGGCATAGAGCGACCAGTCGAAGGGATAGCTTGCGCGCGTTTCCTCGCTGCTGTCCAGACGGAACACCGCCTGCGACGCGCCGATCGAATCGAGCGTGAAGGGCAGTTTGCGGGCAAGTCCGTGCTTGGGCATGGTGTAGCGTCTGCCTTCGAAGCAATAGCTGTTGTCAATCAGCTGGCCGATGATCGGAAACAGGATCGGCGCCTGCCCGTACCAGATCGCCGGATCGCCGCGCCAGAGGTAGTCCTTGCCGGTCTGCTTGCTGGTCAGGGCATGGAGCTGCGCGCCTTGCGTGTCGATCTCACAGCGCAGCGCGTCGTTCTCAATCGTATATAGCATGTGATCACTTCCTTTGCTATGATTCTATCATGTTTCGCCGCAAAGCGCAAGCACGCTTTTTTTGCCGGATTTCCGGTCGGCACTTGACAAACGCAGCGGGTTGCAATAGAATAAGACTATCATATTTATAATGGGATAATCCGGACAGGAGGTTCAGATATGGGACTGACAATCGGTCAAAAACTCATTCAAAGTCATCTGCGCAGCGGTGAAATGATCCCCGGCACGGAGATCGGCCTGCGCATCGATCAGACGCTCACGCAGGATGCAACGGGCACAATGGCCTATCTGGAATTCGAGGCGATGGGCGTGCCGCGCGTGCGCACGGAGCTTTCCGTGGCGTCTATCGACCACAACACGCTGCAGACCGGCTTTGAGAATGCCGACGATCACCGCTTTATCCAGAGCGTGGCCAAAAAGCGCGGACTGCTGTATTCCAAGCCCGGCAACGGCATCTGCCATCAGCTGCATCTCGAGCGCTTCGGCAAGCCCGGCAAAACCCTGATCGGCTCCGACAGCCACACGCCCACCGGCGGCGGCATCGGCATGCTCGCCATCGGCGCGGGCGGTCTGGACGTCGCGGTCGCCATGGGCGGCGGCACTTACTATACCACCATGCCGAAAATGACGCTTGTGCGCCTCTCCGGCAAGCTTTCGCCCTGGGTCAGCGCCAAGGACATCATCCTCGAGGTGCTGCGCATTCTGAGCGTCAAGGGCGGCGTGGGCAAGATCATCGAATACGGCGGCGAGGGCGTCAAGACGCTCTCCGTCCCCGAACGCGCGACGATCACCAACATGGGCGCGGAGCTCGGCGCGACGACCTCCGTGTTCCCCTCGGATGAAATCACAAAGGCCTTTCTGAAAGCGCAGGGGCGCGAAGCGGACTGGATCCCGCTGGCGGCCGACGAGGACGCGGTTTATGACGAGATCATCGACATTGATCTTGCAAAGCTCGCCCCGATGGCGGCCATGCCGCATATGCCGGATAACGTCAAAACCGTCGAAGAGATCGGAGAAATCGAGATCAGCCAGGTCTGCATCGGTTCCTGCACGAATTCCTCGCTGCTCGACCTGCTGAAGGTCGCCGCGATCCTCAAGGGCAAAAAAGTGGCGCCGAACGTCAGCCTGACCATCAGTCCCGGCTCGATGCAGGTGCTGAACATGCTCTCGCTCAACGGCGCGCTTTCCGATATTCTTTCCGCCGGCGCGCGGCTGCTGGAATGCGCCTGCGGCCCGTGCATCGGCATGGGGCAGTCCCCGCAGTCGCAGGGCGTTTCCCTGCGCACCTTCAACCGCAACTTTGAGGGCCGGTCCGGCACGGCGGACGCCGGGATCTATCTTGTCAGCCCCGAGGTGGCGGCCGCATCCGCGCTCACCGGCAAACTGACCGATCCGCGCACGCTCGGCGCAATGCCCGCCATCACGCTGCCGGAGCGCTTCATTATCAACGACAATATGATCGAGCCGCCCGCCCCCGTGGAGGAAGCGGACGCCGTCGAGGTGCAGTACGGCCCGAACATCAAGCCCTTCCCGACCTCGACCGCGCTGCCCGCCGACATCGAAGCCCCCGCGATCCTCAAGGTCGGCGACAACATCACGACCGATCATATCATGCCGGCCGGCGCGAAGATCCTGCCGTACCGCTCCAATATTCCCTATCTGTCCAACTTCTGCTTCCGCCAGTGCGACGAGCACTTTGCCGAGCGCTGCAAGGCGGCGGGCAAGGGCATCATCATCGGCGGCGCGAATTACGGTCAGGGTTCCTCCCGCGAGCATGCCGCGCTTGTGCCGCTCTATCTCGGCATCAAGGCGGTCGTGGCCAAGTCCTTCGCGCGCATCCACTGCGCGAACCTGATCAACGCCGGCATCCTGCCCTTCACCTTTGCCGATCCCGCGGAGTATGACAAGATCGACACCGACGATCTGCTGGTGCTCGACGGCATCCGCGAAAAGATCGCGGCCGGCGCGCCCGTGACGCTGCGCAACGCGACCAAGGGCGAAAGCTACGCGCTGCAATATGATTTTTCCGACCGCCAGACGGCGATGCTTCTGGCCGGCGGTCTGCTGAATTACACGAAAGAACTTGCAAACTGAGGAGGAACGATTCATGACGGAACAACAGGTGCAGGCGGCGCTTGCTAAATTTGAGGCGCTGATCCGCGAACAGGACGCCCGGAGCGAAGCCATCAAGCAGCAGGGCGATTTCATCGACTATGCCAAGCTCGACAAGCTGACCATCGGCGTGTGCGGCGGCGACGGCATCGGCCCGATCATCACCCGCGAAGCCGCGCGCGTGCTGGCCTTCCTGCTCAAGGAGGATGTGGACAGCGGCAAGATCGAATTCAGGGAGATCAACGGCCTGACGATCGAAAACCGCGTGGCGGTCAACAAGGCGATCCCCGACGACGTGCTCGAGGAGCTGAAGGCCTGCCCCGTCATCCTGAAGGGCCCCACCACGACCCCGCAGGCCGGCGATCCCTGGCCGAATATCGAAAGCGCCAACGTCGCCATGCGCAAGGCGCTGGATCTCTTTGCGAATATCCGTCCGGTCAAGCTGCCCGACCAGGGCGTGGACTGGACCTTCTTCCGCGAGAACACGGAGGGCGCCTATGCCGTCGGCTCCAAGGGCATGCATGTGACCGACGACCTGGCGATGGATTTCGTTGTCACGACCACCGAGGGCACGCAGCGCATCGCGCGCCTGGCCTATGAATACGCCCGCCGCAACCACAAGGACCGCGTGTCGATCATCCAGAAGGCGAACGTCATCAAGACCACGGACGGCAAATTCCTCAATCTCTGCAAAGAGATCGGCAAGGAATACCCCGAGATCACGACCGACGAGTGGTATATCGACATCACCACGGCGAAGCTGATCGACGAGAAGCGCCGCCGCGATTTCAAGGTCTTTGTGCTGCCGAATCTTTACGGCGATATCATCACGGATGAAGCCGCGGAATTCCAGGGCGGCGTCGGCACGGCCGGCAGCGCCAACATCGGCAAAAAATACGCGATGTTCGAAGCGATCCACGGCTCCGCTCCGCGCATGATCCGCGAGGGTCGCGGCGCTTACGCCGATCCCTGCTCGATGCTGCGCGCGGCCGTGATGCTGCTCAGCCACATCGGCCGGCAGGAGGAGGCCGACCGCCTCGAGCGCGCGCTGGATATCTGCATGTATGAGGAGAAGAAGCTGCGCATCACCGGCCGCCCGGACGGCTGCACCTGCGAGGACTTCGGCAACTATGTCATGGAGACGCTCACGGCGCTGAAATAACAAATCGATGTTAAAGATACAATAATATCATGTGAAATAATGCGGGTGACAGGAAATGACAGCAAATACAATTTATATTGATTCAGACATTCATTCAAAGTTTGAGTATTATGACTATGGTCATGCGTTGGAAATCTTACATGAAAGTTTTCCTGAAGAATGGAAAGAGATCCAGGAATCTCTTAGACGGTTGGAACTAACAACAGAAGATATTTCCAAAGCAGGCGGAAATGAGTCGCCGATTCCGAAGAAATTCGATGATGTGTTGTATCCTTACGGATGGCGTGAAATTCGTATTTCTGGGGATTTAATTGTAAAAAAGTATCCTAGACAGACTGCTCAGCGAAGGGGACGCTTTTCGAGTGAGCCATTTGAAATCGATACGATTAAGGGATATATAGATGGCCATAACATTGATTTCTTGAAAAACAAAGTGGCATTTGACCTTGAATGGAACAGTAAGGATCAAACTTTTGATCGTGATTTACTCGCAATGCGAACATATTTTGACTGTGGTTTGATTGATGTTGGTGTTATTGTTACGAGAGCCGAAGAACTGAACGAAGTTTTCAAAGATATAGGAATAATAGCAAAATATGGAGCATCAACAACATGGATGGGGAAACTGTTATATCGTCTTGAAAGCAGACGAAATGGAGGTTGCCCAGTATTGGCAATTGGGATAAAAAAGGGGTGCATTAAAGGATATGAGCAACTTTGAATTAACAGTAAATAATTTGATGGAGTTTACTAACGGAAAGAAGTATAATACAATCTATGCCGATCCACCTTGGCAATTTCAGAATCGAACAGGCAAAGTAGCGCCAGAGCACAAGAGATTGACAAGATATGAGACCATGTCACTACCAGATATAAAAGCACTTCCAATTGCTGAGATCGCAGATGATAAGGCACATCTATACCTTTGGGTCCCAAATGCATTGCTTCCGGATGGATTAGCAGTTATGGATGCTTGGGGATTTGAGTATAAAGGTAATATTGTTTGGGAGAAAATTCGAAAAGATGGAATGCCTGATGGAAGAGGGGTGGGATTCTATTTTCGCAATGTTACAGAACTTCTTTTGTTTGGAATAAAAAAGAATAGTGCGCCCAATAGAACATTAGGTCCAGCTCGTTCACAAGTTAATTTGATCAGGTCTCAAAAACGTGAGCATAGTAGAAAACCAGATGAAATAGTACCTATTATTGAGTCATGTAGCTTGCCAAACCGAATTGAATTATTTGCCCGTGGGGATCGTGAAGGTTGGGATATGTGGGGCGATCAAGCAGATGCGAGCTATGAACCTTCTTGGAACACTTACAAATACCATACTATTGCAGTTGGAGAATAATAAGTAGTTTAGCCAGAGGCATTGTTATTCTTAATTGTGTTTATCGAGTTTAGTTCCCATAAAACAGATTAAGCAACAAAATCAGCGTGACCAAAACGGTCACGCTGATTTCTTAATATCAATAATGAGAGTTGCTGTGCGGGATTACTCCACCTGCGGGAGCTTCGCGAACGCGGCTTCCAGCTCTTCGTCGGTCGGGACGTAGTCGGTCATCGTGCCGGCCAGGAAGGAAGCGTAGGCGGTCATATCGAAGTAGCCCGTGCCGGTCAGGCCGAAGAGGATCGTCTTTTCCTCGCCGGTCTCCTTGCACTTGAGCGCCTCATCCATCGCGGCCTTGATCGCGTGGGAGGATTCGGGCGCGGGCAGGATGCCTTCGCAGCGGGCGAAGCTGACGGCGGCCTCGAACACGTCGCTCTGAATGTAGGAGCGCGCCTCATCCAGATAGCCGTCATGATAGAGCTTGCTGACGATCGGGCTCATGCCGTGATAGCGCAGGCCGCCGGCGTGGTTGGGGGAGGGGATGAAGCCGCAGCCGAGGGTATACATCTTCGCGAGCGGGGTGACCTTGCCCGTGTCGCAGAAGTCATAGGCATATTTGCCGCGCGTGAGCGACGGGCAGGAGGCCGGCTCAACAGCGATGAAATACGGATTCTTTTCGCCCTTGAGCTTGTCGCCCATGAAGGGGGCCATCAGACCGCCGAGGTTGGAGCCGCCGCCGGCGCAGCCGATGACGATATCGGGATACTCGTCATACATGGCCAGCGCGGATTTGGCTTCGAGGCCGATGATGCTCTGATGCAGCAGCACCTGGTTGAGCACGGAGCCGAGCACATAGCGGCTGTTCGGCGTCGTGACGGCCTTCTCGACCGCTTCGGAGATCGCGCAGCCCAGGGAGCCGGTGGTGCCGGGGAACTGCTCGAGGATCTTTCTGCCGGCCTCGGTCGTGTCGCTCGGGGAGGGGATGATCTTTGCGCCGAAGGTTTCCACCACATGCTT
>JAFZNN010000210.1 GCA_017550895.1 Clostridia bacterium | reverse complement strand
TGGCTCCACGATGCAAGGAGAATCTTATTTTCTCAGATACGCAGACGAAACGGGAAAATCGAAATAGGTTTCGGGATACGGCTCATCCTTCAGCGTGAAATGCCACCATTCGCAGTCGAGCGGTTCAAATCCGTTTCGCCGCATGATTCTTTGCAGAAACATCCGGTTTTCATATTGCCTGTCCGTAACGGCCCTGGAATCCGGGTGGGAGATTTCGCTGAAGAAATCAAACGGACTGCCCATATCGATCTCTTTGCCCGTGGACATATCCAGCAGCGTCAGATCCACAGTGCTGCCGCGGCTGTGGCTGGACTGGCTGGCGATATAGCCGAGCTGAAACAGCGCCGTTTTTTCAAGATCGGGATAGAAGAACGGCTTCGTTCTCAGATCCAGATCCTCAATGCCCCAGAGCACAAAGTGCCTGACCGCCCGCGCGGGGCGATAGGCGTCGAATATTTTCAGACGGTAGCCCGCGACATTGGCCTCATTTGCAACGGCCTTCAGCGCTCTGGCCGCTTCCTTTGTCAGGATCGCGCAGGGCTCTTCATAACCGTCGATCCGCTCACCGACGAAGTTATAAGTTGAGAAATACCGGATCTCCTGCACGATCGAGGGCACGAAATCTGAGAGCAGAACGAAGCCGGACGCGTCGTTTTTCGCCTGTTTTTCAAAATCCATCACAGTTGCTCCTTCCTGAAAAATGCATAAAGCCGCCGGGCAAAATCCGGCACGGTGTCATAAACGGCATGGCCGAAGCCGTGATACAGATAAGTTTCACAATCCGGATGCGCCTTCAGCTGCGCCGCGATTTCAGGCGTTGCATCCGCGCCGAGCACCCGATCGTCACTGTCGCCGATCGCAAGCACCGGGCAGGAAATGCCGGGCAGCCGGTCTTTCACGTCAAAGCCCGCCGTACCTCTTGCGAGCGTCAAGAAGCGATCCAGCTCCTGTTCGGTCACGCTCGCCGCCATTCTGGAAAACGCGTCCCTGTATTTCTCAAACACGGCCTTCGGATAAACCGCTTCCCCGAAGGAAAGATACAGCTCTCTGCAGCGGCGTTCCTGCGCAAGGCGGATCCAATCGTTGAGCACCGCGCTGCGCGCTGCATCCATGCGGCAGGCGGCGGAGCCGAGCGCAACTCTGCTGACAAGCGCCGGATAATTCAAGGCAATCGTCAGCGCGATCATGCCGCCCTGCGAGGCGCCGAACAGGCACGCGCCGGATAAACCGAGCCGCTGCATGGCCGCCGCGGTATCGTCCGCCATGTCATCAACGGAATACGCGGCGGGCAGGCGGCTGCGGCGGTCAAACAGATACACCGTGAAATCATTGCAGAAGACGTCATACTGCTTTTCGATCGTCTCCGCAGCGGAAAGGACGCTTTGCACGCTCAGCCCCGGCAGCATCACAAGAGGCTTTCGGCCGCGCCCGAACCTGAGATAATCCATTTCAAAAGCATCTGTTGCAACTGTATCCATCATTGTCTACTCCGTTTTCGGGCAGCGCGCGGATCCCGCCGCCGGTCTGCGAAAAATGCAGATCCTGCTCCCCTTTTTATGTTCGTTTTCTCTTGCGGATTCTTGATCGCCGCACGGCCGAAGCCATGAAGACGACGGTCAGCGCGGCCGCGAGCGAAACCAGCAGATTATACAGCCAGTACGGCTTTTTGACGATCTCATTGCCCGCGACGAGATTGGTTTCATAAATCAGGCCGTCCACACGGTAGGTCACGGTGCCGAGCACCTGGTTTTTCTGGATCGGCGCTTTCAGCTCCTCCGGCAGTGAAACCTGCGTGATCACGTTCTCCTCGTTCGTGCCGTTCGGTGCGACGGAGAGAATATCAGTCTGCAGCAGAATGTCGAGCGTCGGCGTCTCCTTGACGGCGTTGTCAATATCGACCTGCGCAAGCGGCTTGCTTTTATCCGCGATCAGCTTGTAGGAATAATGATCGTAAACGTAATCCAGCAGCGTGATCGTATCGGTAAACCGCTCGTTTCCGTCGTTGAGGATCCTGCCGCCCAGGACCACGCAGATCAGATCCAGCCCGGCCCGGGAGCTGCTGGAAACAAGGCACTCCCCTGCCGGCGTCGTATGCCCGGTTTTGATTCCCGTGCAGTCGGAATAATAATTGCCGGAAGACGGCAGCAGCAGTTCGTTCGTGTTGGAAAAGGTTCTGTCACTGCGCGGATAAACGTCCGTTGCGGGGACCGTGAATTG
>JAFZNN010000209.1 GCA_017550895.1 Clostridia bacterium | reverse complement strand
GATTGCGGCGCGCCGTTTGTGATTGTTCAGTTACAGTCCCAGCAGCACTTCTTTGTTTGTGCCGTAGAAAATATCATCCCGGCCGCTGATGAAGCGGCAGAAGTCCTCGAATTCCTGCCAGCGGTCGCCGACGTCGAATTCATAGGCATGCCCCCAGATGTAGAAAAGCGCGGGCGTGTCGGTTTCCAGCGCGACGAAGCGTTCGCCGAGCGCGCGCATCCGGTCGCCTTCCATCAGATGAAAAACGGTGGGCCGGAATTCATACAGATCCGTCTGCGGGGCAAAGTCGTGGCTGCTGACGGTCGTTCTGCAGTAGCGCACGCCCGTGCTGCGCCGGATGACGTCGGCGACGCGATGGTCGTAATTCACGCCGCCGCCCGGATAGGCGAAGCCGACGACCTCATAGCCCGCGAGCTCGGACAGGCGCAGCCGGTCCCCCTCCACCTGCCGGATCACTTCGCGGTCGTCCAGCTCCGGCAGCATCGGATGCGTGAGCGTGTGGGAGGCGATTTCATGCCCTTCATAGATTTTGCGGATCTCGCCCGGCTGCGGCTTGCAGTGCGCAACCGTCACGCCGTCGCGCACGAGCGCGTTCGCGGTCCCGAGCAGGCCGGAATTGAGATTGAACGTGGCTTTCAGGCCGTACTTGTTCAGGATCGCGATCAGACGCTGATCCTGCGTCACGCCGTCGTCATAGCTGAAGGTGACGGCCTTCATTTTCCCGTGGAACATGCGATTCTCTCCAATCATCAGGTATTTGAAAGTGCGGTGGTGCAGTCGGATGCGAGAAAGTCGGCCAGCCAGCGCTGCATGAGCGCCATTGCCTGCGCCGCCGCGTCCGGATCCCGATCCAGCGCGTGCCCGGACTGCGGATAGGTGACCAGATCGCAGCGCACGCCCTGCGCCCGCAGCGCATCGAGAAAGCGCAGCACATGGGCATAGGGGATCAGCTCATCCTTGACGCCGTGGCAGATCGCCGTGGGCACGGCGTGTGCGATATAAGTGAGCGGCGAGATTGCCCGGAGTGCCGCCTGCACCGGCGCGCTCGGCAGCGTTTCTCTTGTGACGGCCGTGCCGCAGCAGGCGGAGAGCACGCCGTATTTCCAGTTTTCGAATTCTCCGTTGAGACCGATCAGGAAGTCCGGCGACGTGCAGTCCACGGGCGGGCAGTCACAGAAGACCGCCGCGGGCCGGAGCGGCGCATCCGCCGCCCTTGTGTAGGCATAGAGCAGGGCGAGATGCGCGCCGGCGGAGCCACCCGAAAGCAGCATGCGCGTCAGGGCATAGCCGGAGGCGGCGCAGGTCGCTTTGACGGTGCTGAGCGCGGCTGTGATGTCGTCCAGTTCGTCGAAAACGGTATAAATTTCAGATACATAGCGGTAATCCATGATCGCGCAGATGTAACCGCGCGCGCTCCAGTATTCCGCGTCGGGGATGTGGATCGTCCGGTCGCCGGCCGTCCAGCCGCCGCCGTGAATGATCAGGATCAGGCCGTCCCGGCTTTGCGGCGCCGCGGGCAGATACAGATCCAGCCGGTTTCTTTCGTGCGGGCCGTAGGCAAGATTGCCGCAGAGCGTCACATTGTCGTTGATCATTTGCATCCCTCCCGGCTCAGAACCAGACCGTGACAAAGCTTTTGCCGTCCTGCCCCGCCGCGGCGTAATCGGTGAGGATCAGCGCGCCGTCCGCGGTGTCCGCGCAGACGCGGATCTGCTCGCCCGGCTGCGGGGGAAGCGAACGGAACCGGAGGCCGCCGGCGTCGTCCCGCAACAACCGGAGCGGTCTGCCCGGCGCATAGACGGCGCTTTTCGCCGTGTCCGCCGCGAGGGTATAGCCGCCCAGAGAAAACGCGCTTTTGCCGCAGATGCGCGTTTCGGTCAGCTGCTGTTCCGTCCGGAGCAGAAGCTCGTCGCCGTCGGCCGCGTCAAACGGCACATAGCCGTCCGCTTCGGCTGCCGGCGCTTCGCCCGGACGGCACGCGGTGATGCGCGTGGAGTCGTCGCCCGTCGTCACGCGCAGCAGGATGCGCAGCCCTGCCGGCGCGGAAAGCCGGATGCGGTCCGCGGTGATCGCAAGGCGCACGTCGGCGCCGCTGATGCGGAACGTATAGTCGCCGCAGACCGGGTCGTTGACGCTGATCATGCCGTTTCGCTGCGTGACGCACATGAGCGGATACAGGCCGAAGCCCGCCGAAGCGATGCAGGCGCAGCAGCCGAAATGCGAGCCGTCCGCAAACTGCTTGAAGCCGCCGATCCCGCGCCCGCGCGTGCCGTCGCAAAGGGGCGAATAGCTGTCAAACGTCATGCCGGGCAGCCAGGCCTTTTTTTCGTTGCTGAATTGTTCGTAGCCGTTGCGGTTGAGCGCGCCGGCCAGCGCGTTCAGCGCGCTTTTGCGCACGGCGGTGAAGTATTTTTTCTCATCCGTGACAAGGAACAGGCGCGAAAGCAGGCGCATGAGCGTGACCGTGACGCAGGTTTCCTGCATGATCTCGTTGCGCGATTCGGTCTGCCGCAGCGTGGAGTGATCGAATAACTCATGCGTGCATCCGCAGGAGCCGATCGCGGTGAAATCGGTTTCCAGCAGCCGGTCCGCAAAGCGGATGACAAGGTCGAGATCGTCCTGTTTCCCCGTCACCTCATAATGGGCGAGCAGGCCCTCGAAAAAGCTCATGGTTTCATAGGCTTTCTGCTCCGGAAATTCAAACGGCGCCTTGCCCGCCCGCACGCAGTCGATCAGGCTGCCCAGGCTGCAGCCGCCGGATTCGATGATGTCATGCGCAAAGCCGAGATAGCGCTGCTCCCGCGTGTCACGATAGAGGCGCACGAACGGCTCGAGGATGCTCGCGGAGTTGACGCTGCCCCACCAGAGTCCGGTGGACAGCAGATCGATTTTGCCTTTGCCGATGCGCGCGACGATATAGTCGGCATGGGCCTTGAGCGCTTCGAGGATCCTGCCCCGCAGCGCGGGATCCGTGCAGATATCATAATAATGCTGCAGCCCCGTCATCACATATTTGCGCGCCCAGAGATCCCAGCCGTAGAATTCGTTTTCCGCGCTGTAGGCGCTGATCCTGCCGCTCGGCTCCTGCCGCGCAAGCAGGCCTTCCGTCGCTTCGGTCAGCACGGCATACAGCGCCGGCGATTGTGTGACGGCATAGACCAGGCAGGCGCCGCGCATCATCTTGCCCCAGTATTCGCCGCGCCAGCCGCGGTCCGCGTCGTCGATCCCGGAGGAAAAGACGCCGATGCAGTTTTGCCACAGCGCCCGGTCAAGCAATTGCCGGTCGGTGATGAAGCGGAGATCTTCGGCAAAGGGGTCGCTGAGATTGCGGATAACAGGAAACATGATTCTCCCTCTTTCTTTCTTCGGCGCGCGCGGCCGGATGGTTCATGTGCTTTTTGCGCGCTCAGTCTGCGGGGGTCAGGTGAATGACTTCATAATGGCAGCCGGCCTGCGTGCGCAGAGGCATCCGCCAGCCGCAGGCGCCGGCGCTCACGTTCATCACGGCGCTGCCCTCGGTGTAATCGCCGAAGCAGAAGCCGATCAGACGGTAAAAGACGCCCAGCGGGAAGAGCTGCCCGGCGTGGGTGTGGCCGGAAAGCTGCAGATCCGCGCCGGCGGCGGCCTGCGCCCGGAAGTCGGACGGCTGGTGATCCGCAACGATCAGATAGGCGTCCGGATGCGGATTGACAAGGTCTGCGATGTCAGCGCGGTCCGCGCCTTCGGAAAGATCCTCCCGGCCGAGCAGCAGCAGATCCGGCGAGAGTTCGGCATAGGCATCCCGCAGGAGGATCACGCCGTTGGCCTGCAGGGCGGCTTCCAGCTGCGCCTGCGTGAATTTCCGGCCGCCCGCGTAGTCCGCGTGGCCCTGCCGGTCATGGTTGCCGTAAATGAAATAGACCGGCGTGTCGAAATCGGCAAAGAGGCGGCAGGTCGCCTCCATTTCTTCCTTTGTGGTGTAATCATCCACGATATCGCCGCCGAGGATCGTCGCCTCCGGGCGCAGCGCCTTGATTTCCGCGATCGTCTTTTCCGTGACGCTGAAGGGCTGCGCGCTGCCGACATGCAGGTCGGCGAGGAAAACCACCGTATGTTCGGCCGTGAGCTTTTCGGAAGTATAGGTATGCGTCTTCGGCGTCACGGTCTGCATATTGACCACGCTGAAAACGAGGAAGAGCACGCCGAAGATCAGGCTGACCGCCTTGACCGCGCCGAAGCGGCGCTCTTTTTTTCGCAGGGCGAAGCAGATCGAGCAGACGGCGTCTGCCGCGGCGTCCGCCAGCAGCGCGACGTAGAGCGCCATCATCAGCGGCTGGGCGAACCGCAGCTGCACCGGCCCCGCCAGCGGGAGAAAGGCGAAAAGAACGGCCAGCAGCGCCTTGCCCGCGATCAGGCAGACCCGCGCCCGCGGCCGGAGCTGCTTTTTGCGCAGCGGCAGCTGCGCGGCGGTCAGAACGGCCTGGGCGGCAAGAAAATACAGACAGAATTCAACGATGCTATTCATAAGCGCCTCCGCGTTTCTTGTGTTTTCTTTTATTATCCCACAATCTTCCTCAAATGTCCAGCGGATTCGGCGCGGCGCGCGGTTTTTTCTGCTGTTTTTTTCGTATTGCGCGCCGTGCGGGTCGAAAATGCAGTTGAACTGCGCCGCCGGATATGATACAATCAGAGAGAAAGAGAAAAAAGAAAAAAGGGGAGCGGAAAGCATGGAAATCCGCGTCAACGGCATCCGGCTGTATTATGAAAAAACAGGCGACGGCCCGCCGCTTGTGATGGTGCATTGCAACAGCATGGATCACCGGATCTTTCGCACCGCCGTCCGGGTGCTCGCGCAGCGCTTCACGGTGTATTGCCCGGATTCCCGCGATCACGGCAAGAGCGAAAAAGTCAAAACACTGCATTATGAAGATATGGCGGAGGATATGCACGCCTTCATCACCGCGCTCGGTCTGGAGCGCCCGGCGTATTACGGCTTCTCCGACGGCGGCATCATCGGCCTGCTGCTTGCCGCCCGCTGGCCGGACCTGCTCTCCGCGCTGATCGTCAGCGGCGCGAGCCTGCGCCCGGACAGTACGAAGGATCTGCCGCTGCGCTTTTTTAAGCTGTGGAGCCATGTGGACCGCAGCGACAAAATGCGCATCATGCTGCGCGAGCCGGACATCACAGACGAGATGCTCCGCAGCATCCGCGTGCCGACCTTCGTCACGGCGGGCGCGCGGGACGTCATCAAGGAGGCGCACACGCGCCACATCGCGGAAACGATCCCCGGCGCGCAGCTGAAGATCTTCCCGCATGCCGGCCACACGGGCTATATCATGCGCAGCAGAAAAATCGCGGATTATATCCTCTCCGTCCTCCCGGCGCAGGGCGAACCGGACGAACCCGCCTGAGCCGCGGCAAAAGAAGACCGGCAGCCCGGGGCAGGGCAGCCGGCAAAAGCGATTCCGTTTTTAATAGAGCGACCAGGCTTTGATCTTCAGGATCAGATCGTAGATCCAGCCGAAGATCCGCTGCGCGGGATTGCCGTCCACAACGATCTCGGCATAGATGCGCACGGAAGGGTCGTCCCGCATCTCGCCGTTCTCATTCCGGACCGCGCTGACGGTGCGCTGAACGGCGTATACCGTGACGCCTTTGTCGCAGGTGATCTCCACGTCCCCCTCCGTCAGCGCCTCCGGCAGTTCATAGCCGTCGGCCGCCTTGAAGGAATAATAGGCGGTATAGGTCCGCCCGGCAACGAGCGCGCCGGATTCCTGCGTGCCGGCGTAATCTGCGATCAGCACGGAGCTGCAATAGACCGTGTCGGTGGACAGCGTGAGGAGCATGTCCGTGTCGTCTTCATTCAGCCCGGCAACGTCGCTGCGCAGATGCACGCGGATCGTTCCGGTCGGCTGCTGCGCGGCGGCGGGCAGCAGGCAGCAGCCCAGGGCGCACAGCGCGAGCAGAATTGCAATGCTTCTTTTCAACATGGCAGACCCTCCTTGCGGCAGTTTTCTGCTTCTATTATATATCCCGCGCCGCCGCGCTGTCAATCCCGATTTCCGAAAAATGGGAAACGGAGCGGAACGCTTTCTGTATTTTTTTCTTTTTAATGATTGTATCTTGCGCAATCTATGGTATAATTCAATCGGAACCTGCGCGCTGCTCTCTGCCGGCTGTCCGGCGGGGGCGCAAAGAAGCCGCAACGGCGGCAATTCCGTCTGAGGAGAAAAAACATGGACAGAGGCTTGATGATTGAAATCAAAAACTGGGCGATCGGCATCGTGGCCGGCGTGCTTTCCGTGCTGTTCGTCGTGCTCCCGATGCAGGGGCTGCAGCTGCTGCGCGGCACGGTGGGGGCGCTGCCGCAGACGCCGGAGGATTTCGTGCCGGCCGTGCGTCTGGTGGCCTTCACGGATTCGCACAACAAAAACGATCACGTAGCGGATGCGATCGACACGGCGTACGCCCTCTTTGACGACGCCGAACCCTACGCGGGCGTGGACGCGTTCTTCGGCCTGGGCGATTTTTCAAGCGTCGGCGGCGAGGGCGATTATCTCCGCTATGCCGAAACGCTCCGTGCACATGTGCGGGAGGAAACGGCGCTGATCAACATCCACGGCAACCACGAATTCAAAATGACAACTACCGCGCGTATTTTCTGGAGGCGTTCGGCCATGACCCGGATACCGTGACGGAGATCAACGGCTTCTCCTGCATCGCCTTTTCCGGAGCGCGCGGCGCGACCGAGTGGACTTACACCGCGGGCAGCCTGCAGTGGCTGGACAACGCCATCTCCGCGGCGGAAAAGACCGCAGACGGCAAGGCGATCTTCGTCTTTCAGCATCCGCACCCCTTCGGCACGGTCTACGGCAGCTCCGTCTGGTGCGATCCGCAGCTCAATCCCGTGCTCAACCGCCATCCCGGCATCGTGGATTTCTCGGGCCACTCCCATTTCCCGCTGAATGATCCGCGCAGCATCTGGCAGGGGAGCTATACGGCGGTCGGCTGCGGCGCGATGGCGACGTTTGAGCTCGAGGATCACGGCATCCCCGGCCAGCATCCGGCCGGCTATGACCCGGCGGCGGAGATGTGCGTCATCGAGGCGGATAATGACGGCAGCGTGCGTATCCGCGGCTACGACCTGCTTTCCGACACCTATTTCTGTGACTATTATATCGACGACGTCAACGACGCCGGCACCTATGCCTATACTTATAAAAACATGAAAGCGCAGGATACCGCGCCGGTCTTCCCGGCCGGGGCGCAGGCGAGCGCGGCAAAGGGTGAGGACGGCGCATGGGTGCTGACCTTCACCGACGCGCAGGCGGCGCAGGGCTTCGTCGTGCATGACTACAAGATCAGGATCAAGGATGCAGGCGGCAAAAAGGTATTCTCTGACAGCGTGATCAATGATTATTATGTGATCGACGGCGATCCGTGTGCGCACGTCCGCCTGGACGCGGATACGCTGGAGGCCGGCCAAACCTATACGCTCTCTGTGCGCGCGGAAAGCGCCTATCATAAATATTCCGAAACGCTCGAATTGACGTTTACGGCTTAAATTATTCCATAAAAAGAAAGGGGATTCTTATGGTACCTCGTCAGCAGCTCAAACAAAACGCCCGCGCGCAGCTCGGCGGCGGCATTTTCACCTCCGCGTGGATCGTCGCCCTGTTCGTCTGCTTTGTTGCGGATCTGATCCTTTCGATCGCCTCGGTCCCGGGCGTGATCTCCAACATGTCGAGCTCGATCGACAGTATGCAGTCGGCCATCAACGGCGCCGAAGCGGCGCCGGCTTCGCTCCATTTTACCTTCTCCACCGGCATCGGCTCGATCGCCGCGGTTCTTCTGAGCGGCCCGATCGGATACGGGCTGAATAAAATGTTCCTCAAGCAGGCGCGCGACGGGCAGCCGATGGTGTTCACGGATCTGTTCAAGGGCTTCACGGAGGATCTCGGAACCAATGTGCTGATCGGTCTGATGACGTCGATCTTCACCTTCCTGTGGGCGCTGCTGTTTATCGTACCCGGCATCGTCAAGGGGCTGGCCTACTCCCTGAGCCTCTATCTGAAGGCGGATCATCCCGAATACGATTGGAAAACCTGCATCAACGAAAGCCAGCGCCTCATGCGCGGCCACAAGGGCGAGCTGTTTGTGCTGTATCTGAGCTTCATCGGCTGGTACATCGTCGGCGCGCTGTGCCTGGGCGTCGGCGTGCTCTGGGTGCGCCCCTATGTGGAAGCGACCAAAGCGCATTTCTACTGGTCGCTGGCAGCGGCGGACGCCGCCGCGCAGCCTGCGCCCTTTGCCGAGCCGGAGCCGCAGTGGAGCATGGATGAAAACGTATGACGTCGCGGCATACATCTGGCCGGCCTATACGGGTAAAGAACCGCGCGCCCGGCAGTTCTGGGAGCAGGGCATCGGCGAGTGGCAGTCCGTCCTGACCGCGGAAAAACGCACGGAGGATCAGATCCTGCCGCGCAAGCCCCTCTGGGGCACGGTCGACGAGGCCGATCCGCAGGTGATGGAGTTTCAGATCAAAGAGGCGCTGCGGCACGGCGTGAACGTCTTTATCTATGACTGGTACTGGTACGACCGCCGTCCGTTTCTGGAGCAGTGTCTGGATGACGGCTTCCTCGGCGCGCCCAACAACACGGAGATGCAGTTCTATCTCATGTGGGCAAATCACGACGCGGGCTACACCTGGGATAAGCGCCAGTCCGCGCTGGATGAGATCGTCTGGCTCGGCACGCAGCCGCGTTCGGAATTCGACCGCATCTGCCGCCGTGTGATTGATCTTTATTTCAAGCGACCGAATTATTATAAAATCAACGGCTGCCCGGTCTTCATGATTTATGAGATGTCCAATTTTGTCAGGGGGCTGGGCGGCGTGGATGCGGCGCGCGAAGCGCTCGATCATTTTCGTCAGCTGACAAAGGAAGCCGGATTCCCGGGTCTGCATCTGCAGGCGACGATCTACAGCGAAGGTGCGGTCAACGTCAGCGGCGTGGATGCTTCGCGCGAAGGCTCCACCAGAGATCTGGTGCGCCTGCTCGGCTTTGACTCCGTGACGCATTATCAGTTCTGCCACTTTGTAGACTGCAACCGGGATTATCTCGAGATTCTGCCGGATGTGCGGAAGGAATGGGACCGCATCCGCACGGACTATGACGTGCCGTATTATCCCCATGTCACCGTCGGCTGGGACAACAACCCGCGGCATCATTTCCTGACGCTGCCGATCATGAAAAACAACACGCCGGAGAATTTTAAAGAATGTCTTTTTATGGCCAGGGACTATGCCGACCGCTATAACAACGTGCCGCTCATCACGATCAACGCTTGGAATGAGTGGACGGAAATGAGCTATCTGGAGCCGGATGACGTTTACGGCTACGGCTATCTGGAGGCCGTGCGGGACGTGTTCCTGCCGCAGTCCGCGCCGGCAGAGGAGAAAAACGCATGATCAGATCTATCTTTTTGCGCACGGTCGCCGCGCTGCTCGTCGGCGTGCTGCTGCTGTTCGTCGGCATGACGCCGGGTGGGCAGTACGACGTGAGGGACCCCGCCGCGTGCGTGACGCATTTCACCGTACTTTCGGACGCGCATATCGAGGGCAACAATTTCCCGCGCTATCAGGTGTTTGCCCGCGCGATGCAGGATGTGAAAAAGAATCAAAGCGGCAACGCCGCCGTCGTTTTCCTCGGCGACAGCACGATGAACGGCAAGGTTATTGAGAATCTGCTGTTTTACGGCACGGTCCGCGCGTTTCTGAAAAATGAAAATATGCTGCCCGTGGTCGGCAATCACGACATCGGCAACGGCGAGGATGATTATGAAACGCTCCAGAACCGCTGGTATACTTTCACTGAAGCGTTTTTCGGTCTCAAGCTGACGCAGCCCTATTATTGCATAAACATCAATGGCTGCTGTTATATCATGCTCGGCACGGAATCGCAGGAAGTTAACGAAATGTGCATCTCCGAGGCGCAGTTTGCCTGGCTGGAGGAAATACTTTGGTATGCAGAAGATACCGGCCGTCCGGCGTTCGTGTTTTCCAATTATCCGACGGATGATGTCGTGGATGAAAACGGAAACCCGACCGACCGTCTGACGATGATGCTGACGGACTACAACAAAACGAACGACCTGTTCTGCTTCGTTGGGCACACACATATGCCCTTGTCGTTTCATAACGACGGCTTCCCGGAGATCTATCTGCCCCGGCTGACCGAGCTGGGCGGCGAGGACGACAGGGAGCCGACCTCCCACACGGGCGTCGGTCTGGAGGTCGAGGCCTATGATACCGAGGTCGTGCTGCGTGCCCGCGACTTTTACCGCGGCGAGTGGAAATATGACGCCGCAGACGAGACAATGCTCGAGGTCACCTATCCGCTGAAAAACCCGGTGACTGTGCAATAAATCTGAAGAAAGAGGTTGATCTGAAATGAAAAAACTGCTTTGCTGCCTGTTCTGCTGCGTGCTGCTGATCGGCTGCGCCGCGCCGGCCTTCGCCGCGTCTGACGGCGAGGCGTTCACGCCGGTGCTCCGCTTCGTCGCGTGCAGCGACACGCATGTGACCGACAGCGATGAGATCAATATGGACCGCATCGGCCGCATGATGACGCTGGCCTATGACGTCGCGGCGCAGGATCCCGCCTATGCCGCGGTGGACGCGCTGCTGATTGCGGGCGACCTGACCAACGACGGTACGAAGACGGAATTCGACCGCTTCTGGAGCGCCGTGAGCGGTTCGCTGCGGGAGGGGACGCAGTTCCTCGGCGTGGTGGCCAAGAATCACGACGGCTATGAAATGAAGCGCGCGGAGCTGCGCGCCTATTACAACGCGCTTACGGGCAACGACGCGGATTTTCACACTGTGATCAACGGCTATCATTTTATCGGCCTGTCCGCTTCGGAAAATGACGCCGCGCATTATGACGCCGGGCAGCTTTCCTGGCTGCGGGCGCAGCTGGACGCCGCGACCGCGGAGGATCCGCAGAAGCCGGTTTTCTTCATGCATCACGAGCATGTGCGCGGCACGGTCTACGGCAGCTCGCAATATGACGGCTGGGGCATCACGAGATTCACCTCGATTCTGAATCAGTATCCGCAGGTCGTGGATTTCTCGGGGCATTCCCATTATCCGCTGAATGATCCGCGCTCGATCTGGCAGGGCAACTTCACGGCGATCGGCACCGGCGCGATCACCTATTCGGAATTCACGATCGATCTCTATCGCGCCTATCATCCCGCGGATTCCCGCGAGACGGCGAACTGCTGGATCGTGGAGCTGGACGAAGCGCACAACATGCGCCTGCGCGGCTACGATGTGAATGAAGGCGTGCTGCTTTGTGAAGAAGTGCTGAAGAATCCCGCGAATCCCGCAAACAGGGACTACACGCCCGCCAAGCGCGAAGCCGCTTGTGAGCCGCCGGCCTTTGCCGACGATGCGGCGCTTACGCTCACGCCGGCCGACGGCGCCTGTGCGGTCACGGCGCCCGTGGCGCAGACCCCCGACGGCATGCCGGTCGTGCTGTACCGCGTGACGGCCAAGGACGGCCTCGGCCTGACGGTCGCGAAAAAATGGATCCTGCCCGAATATTACCGCGCTATCCCGCAGGAGACCGTGTCTGAAACGCTGGAGGGGCTGCCCGCCGGCGAATACACCGTTTCCGTGGTGGCGGAGAATGCCTACGGTGAACAGTCCGCGCCTCTGACGGCAAGCGTTCAGGTGGAGGGCACAACCGGTATCCGCGCGCTCTTCATGCGGATCTCCAACTGGTTCAACGATATCAAGACCTACTTTGTTCAGCTGTTCTGGTAATCCGATACGATCGAAGCCCGGCCGCGCGCACCTTGCAGTCCGGCCGGGCGTCTGCGATACTGAACAAGAATAAAAGGAGGGGTTTTTATGCTGGAACGTCTCGCGCAGACGCTGCATTTTGCTTTCCGGCAGCAGGACGCGATCGCCCGCGTCGGCCGGATTCTCACGTCCGGCGGCTTTTCTTTCAAAAAGCTGCTCGCGGCGGCGATCGCCTTTGTTGAAATGTTCGGCTGCGTGATCAGCGATTATCCGATCACGCCGCTGGGCGATGGCCCGGTGCTGGACGGCTACGAGCAGGTCTTTTTTGATGATTTCAACGGCGACGCGCTGGATCAGTCGGTCTGGCAGCTGCGGCATCCCGGCACCAATTCCTACCGGCAGGCGACGGTTGAAAACGGCAATCTGCTCCTGACCGGCGCCTATCTGGAGGACGGCGAGAACGGCCCCGGGTGGTACAGCTGCGATCTGCAGCTGCGGCAGAAATATCTGCGCGGCTATTTTGAGATCCGCTGCAAGTGCAGCGACACGGCGGATTTCTGGAGCGCCTTCTGGATCCAGGCGGATCACCCCTATGACCACGCGCTCTCGCAGGGCGGCGTCGGCGGCTGCGAGCTGGATATTTTCGAGTCCATGTTTTCCTCGGAGTCGAGCGCGCTGCGGCGCAACGCCGTGGTGCAGACCGTGCACTGCAACGGCTGGGACGACGATGAGGAGCACATCGATTCGCGTATTCTGGGCAAATTCAAGGTGGACGATCCCTACGGCGCATACCACACCTATGCGCTGCAGTGGACGGAAACGGAATACATCTTCTATATCGACGGCGTGGAATCCGCGCGCACATCCTTCGGCAACGGCGTTTCGCAGGTGGAGGAATATGTCTGCGTGTCGCTCTGCACGCCGCAGGAATGGACGATCAGCCGCGACACCCGCGCGGTCTTCACCGTGGATTACGTCAAGATCCTGCAGCTGCCGTGAAAAACTGAAACAGAACAAAAAAGACTGCCCGGTTCCGATCGGAATCCGACAGTCTTTTTGTTTTGCAGCATCCGCACAGCGGCCCCGCGGCGCGTTTCCCGCATGGAGTTACTCGCTGCCTTCGTTCTCCTGATCCGCGCGGTAATAGCGATAGGAGGCGACCAGGGAAAGGATCAGCACGACGGCGAGCACCACCGTCATCATGACAATGTTCCAGACGCCGGGGATGAACAGGGACAGCACGATCATGACGAAGCCGGCGGCCACAAGCGCGATGCCGCCGAAGCGCTGACTTTTCTGCCACACGGCGTCATTGGCCATGCTCCATTTGGTGCGCAGGCCGAATGCGGAATTCCTGCGCGCTTTCGGCATGATATTCCCGAGCACGACGAACAGCGCGCCGGTCGCGATGCTCACGAATTTGTTGACATTGTCGTAGTCGACCTTGGATGCGGCCGACGGATCATAGCGCATCGCTATGGACATGAGATAAAAGCTGATCGCAGTCATAAAAATCAGCGTCGCGAGCCCCGTGATCCGCAGCATTTTTTCGTTGCTCCGGTCGTCTTTCTTTTGCGCCTGCTGCGCAGTCACACTGAAAAAGACGCCCAGCCCGATCGAAATCAGCGGCAGGATCAGAAGCTCGTATTTGCTGCCGATCCGGTCCGCCTTGCCGGAAAAATCAAAATGCACCGGCAGACGGTCGGGTGACAAAATCAGAAACACGATGGATCCGACAACGCAGATCAGCAGCACGATCCATTGGGCGGTCTGCAGTTTTTTCATGACGATTCACCTCGCAATTCTTGCAGCCACAGCAGCGCTTCATCCAGGACGGAAGCGTTGAGCTCATAAAAAATGTATTTGCCTTCCCGCTGATCCCGGATCAGATCCGCCTCTTTCAAAACGGCCAGATGCTTGGAAACGGCGGGCAGACTCATGTCAAAATGCGCCGCGATCTCTCCGGCGGACAGCCGATGCTTTTTCAGCAGGTTCAGGATGGTCCGGCGGGTCGGATCCGCGACGGCCTTCATCGTATGCTGGATGCCCACAGCCTCACCGCCTTTCGTTTAACCTATTGGTTAATTATAGCACGGCTTTTCGCAAAAGTCAAGTACAGTGCGCCGAATACTCCGCGCAGCAACGCAGGCCCTGCCGTTGCTGCGGCCATTTTTAGCCGCGGCGGATGCTGTTTGCCGAATGTTTCAACCATCAGTTGAATCTTTTTCAAGAAACAGGTTATTGTTTATGGATCGCGTTTGCGGTATGATGAAGGCAGACGGTACCGCCAAAAAATGAATGGAGGGATTTCATGAATCATTATTTCAGCGAAAACATCCGGCGTCTGCGCAAGGAGCGCGACCTGACGCAGGAAGCGCTTGCGGACTTTCTCGGCGTTTCCTTTCAGGCTGTCAGCAAATGGGAGCGCTGCGAGAGCTATCCGGATATCGAATTGCTGCCGAAGATCGCTGCATTTTTCGGCGTGTCGACCGATCGCCTGCTCGGCGTCGATCAGGCAAAAAGCGAGGAAGAGATCCTTGCGTATATTGATAAGTTCGATAACGGCAAATACAACAGCACGGACGGAACGCTCGCGTTTATGAAAGAAGCTTTTGACAGGTATCCGGCGGATTTCCGCATTCTCGTGCGCTATATGCACGCGCTGATCAACGACAATATCAGGTCCGACGACGTTCTGAAGAACAAAAAGGAGATCCTTTCCGTTTATGACAGGATCCAGGGCTTCTGCACAAGCGACAGGATCCGGATGTACGCAAAAAATCTGCTGATCCATTACTACCGGACGCTCGTCACGGTGAAAAACGGCGGCGTCACGGAGCAGGACGTGATGCACCTGATCGACGAAATGCCGGAAATTCCGGATTCGAAAGAATACCTGATGAGTTATATGCCGCTTGACCCGGCGGACGTCAAAAAGGGCTGCCAAAAACTGTTTGATTCGCTGCTCTACTATTTTGACAACGCCGTTTCCCATTACGCGCGCAGCTACTTTCTCGACGGCAGAGAACCGACGAAGCAGGAGATCCTCGAGGCGGTTGAAGCGCTGGAGCTGATGGTAAGCATTTTTGACAGCGTGTATACCGACGGGAATTACGGCGCCTGCTGGAAAGTCGCGATCTACAATTACGGGTATCTGGGGCAGTATTATCACAAACTGGGCGACGATGCGAAAGCGCTCGCGCACCTGAGGAAATGCGCGGAGCTTGCCAAACGGTTTGACACGATGCCGAATCTCACCGAACGCACCGCGCTGCTGTTCAAGGGCGCCACGCTGAACAAACAGGAGGATGTTGCCGTGCTCCTGGATACGAGCCTGTGCAGGACGATGACACACCATATGCTGGATAACTATCCGCTGTCAGAGGAATTCAAAGCAAAGCCGGAGTTTCAGGAAATCCTCCGCATCATGAAACAGGATCCTCTTATATAGTATCCAAATTCGTTGATAAATCAAAAGCGCGGCAGGGGAGCCCTGCCGCGCAGTTCTTTGTGATATCAGGTTGCGGATGCTGCAAGCATTACTCCCACTCAATCGTGCCGGTGGGTTTGGGGGTGACGTCATAGAGCACGCGGTTGACGCCGTCCACTTCCTTCAGGATGCGGTCGGTGATCTTGAAGAGCAGATCCCAGTCCAGCGGCTCCACGGTGGCGGTCATCGCGTCCACGGTGTTGACCGCGCGGATGATCACGGGATTCTCAAAGCAGCGCACGCCGTCCTTGACGCCGACGGATTTCAGATCGGGTACGACGGTGAAATACTGCCACACCTTGCCGGCCAGGCCGTTCTTCGCAAATTCCTCGCGCAGGATCGCGTCGGATTCGCGCACGAGCGCCAGACGCTCGCGTGTGATCGCGCCGGTGCAGCGCACGCCCAGGCCGGGGCCGGGGAACGGCTGACGGTAGACCATGCCGTCCGGCAGGCCGAGCGCCTTGCCGACCACGCGGACCTCATCCTTGAACAGGAGCTTGATCGGCTCCACAAGACCTTCAAAG
>JAFZNN010000208.1 GCA_017550895.1 Clostridia bacterium | reverse complement strand
CATCACGCCCCCGGCCGTCACGGCGATCATCAGCTTTGCCGCGATCATTTGTTACGCCTTCTTTGTCGCGAGCAAGGCCGGCTGGCTGGAGAAGCTCAAGGAATTCTGGATGCCGCTGCTGATTCTCTCCGCCGCGCTGATCGCCATTGCCTCGGTGCTCATCGGCGGCAAGCACGTCAAGGGGCTGCACATCCTTTCGCTCCTTTCCGCCGAGGCCGCCGTCTTCTTCGTCTGCCTGGAATTCCTGCTCGACCGCCAGCTCAATCAGGCAGTCGAACTGCGCTGGTCGCTGATCCTGCTGTGCGGCTTTGTTTCCGTCATCGCCGTGGTGGAAGCGGTCAACTTCGTGCTCAACAACAAAGAGAAGAATTAAACGCCGGATGCAAACGAACACCGGCCGCCTGCGGGCGGCCGGTGTTTTTTGATGCTTGTTATTCTGTGCTGCGCGGCTTACGCCTGCAGCTCCGCCGGATACTCCCAGACGATCTCGGCGTTCTCCACAGCGGGGTCCACATACCGCCCCTCGCCGAACAGGCGCGCGCGGAAGACCATGCGATCCGGATAGACCGTGACGACATAGCCCTGCGAGAACTTGTCGAACGCGCCGTGATTGACCACGCCCACCGTCGGCAGGGAGAGCGCCTTGAACGCGCCGTGATCCTCGTAGTTATACTTGCTCACGCCGTAATGCAGATGGCCGGTGATGAACACCACGCCGCGGTGCTTCTCGAAAATGGCGCGCAGCTTATCGGATTCATTACCCACGGAGCCGCGCCAGTCGCCCTTGCCCAGCCAGGTGACCGGCAGGCCGTTCATGCGCTTGAGCGTCTGATGATTGATCACAAAGATCGGCTTGCCCGTGAGCTCCGCGGCCGTCAGGTCCGCGTCGAGGCGCTGCAGCTGCGCGTCGCTCAGATACGACGCCTCAAAGGAGCTGCGGTCGCTGCCGAGCATGAGGAAGGTGAAGCCGTTGATTTCGGTTTTGTGGTAGTAATTCAGCCGGTCCTCCGGCGCGACCCCGCCCGGCAGGTCGGCAAGGAAGCGGAAGAACTTGCGCTGCTGCTTATGATAATGCCGCAGGCGGATATCGTGGTTGCCCGGCACGGCGATGTAGTGCGCGCAGTGGCTGCCGATCCCGCGCAGGGCGGTGTGCAGCATGCGGAATTCGCGCGACGCGCCGAATTCACATAGATCCCCCGCGAACACGATCGCGTCCAGCGTGCCGTCCATGTTGCCGATGTCGGCGCAGGCGGCCGAAAAGCGCGCCGTGCGCAGCGGCGAGAAGGAGGAAATCTGCGGGTCGCCCCAGCAGACCATCGTCAGCAGCGCGTCGGGATCGATCTGAATCGGCGTTGCGGGATCCGGCACGGCGACCTTGCCCTTTGCCTGCAGATGCGCAAAGGTGAAATGCATCGAGCGCTCGAGCAGGCTCATTTTCTTTTTGGCCATGGCGTCCTCCTCAGAATGCGTAGCCGGTGAAGAAGCGCACCAGCACCGTGAACACGGGGCCGAGGACCTTGCCGTATTCCTCTTCGAAATAGTTGTATTCAATGCCCGCCGCCGGGATCACAGGCTCCGTGTTTTCGCCGAGGCCCAGCGCCTTGAGCTTCTCGAGCACCACGCGGGCGATGACGATATTGCCCTGCGCGTTGGGGTGGATGGTGTCGAGCGCGATCAGCTCCTTGTGGCCGGTCATCGCGCTGTCGACGTCGACGATCTCAAACGCGCCGGGATGCGCGTCCAGATAGGCAAAGATCATGTCGTTGACCGTGTTCGTGCCGCGGCGATAGCCGACGCCCAGCAGGCCGTACCAGGAGGAATAGAGCGTCTGCACCAGCAGCGTCGCGTCCGGATTCAGCTCGCGGATCTTATCGATGATCAGCGCGAAATTGTCGATCATCTGCGCGGTCAGGCGCTTGTAGTCGCTCGTGGGGATGTTGAAGACCAGGCCCGCCGCGACGAGCACGACCGACGGATCCGCGAAATAATCGTTGCCGCCGATCGACAGGCTGATGATCTCCGCGTCTGCCACCTGCTGCCGGGCATAGGCGTCCTGCTCAAGCTGCTGGAGCTGCCGGGTCGTGTTGCGCGCAAAGCGGGCGATGTTGTGATACCGATAGCCGTTGGTCGCCGCGACGATCGCGCCGTAGCTCGCTTCCTCGGGATTCTTCACGCCGAAGCCCTCGGCGATGGAATCGCCCATGAGCAGATAGTCGATCTGTTCGCCCGTGTCGTTCGCCGCAAACGCGGAAAACGGCAGCAGCAGACAAAGCGCAAGCGCAAGGGCGAGTGCACGCAGGGTCGTTTTCATTTTCAACACTTCTTTCCGCCGTAATTCATGGTTTCATTATAGTGGAAAACGGCGGAGCTTGTCAAGCGCTGCGGCGGATTCTCTTTGATTTTTGTTGACAAGAATGCGGGAATATGCTATCATACGATGTAATAGTCTATTATTATCTTTATTTTTGAAAGGAGCTAATCCGCAATGGATGACCCGGACCCTGCGCTCAATCTTGTGCTGAAACTGTTATTATTGTTGGCGCTGATACTGATCAATGCGTTTTTCGCCATGAGCGAAATCGCGATCATCTCGCTCAACGATACCAAAATGCGCAGGCTCGCCGAAGAAGGCGATAAAAAAGCAAAGCAAATCGTAAAACTGACCAGGAATTCCAGCCGGTTTCTTTCCACCATTCAGATCGGCGTGACGCTGGCGGGCTTCCTGACCTCCGCCTCGGCCTCGCAGTCCTTCGCGGTGCTGATCACCGACGCGCTGGCGAAAACCGCGGTGGCCAACGTGATCCCGCTGGGGATTCTCCGCGCGGGGGCCATCGTGCTGGTCACGATCCTGACCTCCTATTTCTCTCTCGTGCTCGGCGAGCTCGCGCCCAAGCGCATCGCCATGCAGATCCCGGAGAAGATTTCCTACAAGGTCGTCGGTTTCCTGCTGTTCTTCGCTTCGCTGACCAAGCCCTTCGTCAGGATCCTTGCCGTTTCCACCAACGGCGTGGTGCGGCTGTTCGGCTTCGACCCGAACGCCGATGAGGAAAACGTCACGGAGGAAGAGATCCGCATGATGGTCGACGTCGGCGGCGAAAAGGGCGTGATCGAGGACGCGCAGAAGGAAATGATCGACAATATTTTTGAATTTGACGATCTGGACGCCGGCGACATCATGACCCACCGCACGGAAATGACGGCCATCGAGGTCTCCCGTTCGCTCGAGGAGGTCGCGGAGCTGGCCGTGGAGAACGGCTACTCCCGCATCCCGGTCTTCGAGGAGGATCCGGACAACATCATCGGCGTGCTGTACGCCAAGGATCTGCTCAAATTCGTCGGGCGGACCATCCCGAAGAATCTCACGATCGCCAAGGTCATGCGCAAGGCGCTGTATGTGCCGGAAACGCAGTCCTGCGCCGATCTGTTCAAGGCCATGAGCGAGAGTCACACGCAGTTTGCCGTGGTGGTCGACGAATACGGCGGCACGGCGGGCATCGTGACGTTTGAGGACGTGCTCGAATCCATCGTCGGCAACATTCAGGATGAATATGACGACGAGGAGGAGGAGATCAACCGCATCGACGAGACGACCTTCACGATCGACGCGATCGCCGACCTCGACGAGGTGGATGAGCTGCTCGGCACAACGATCCCGGAGGGCGATTACGACACGCTCGGCGGCTTCGTGGTCAGCCTGCTCGGTTATCTGCCCACGGAGGCGGACGGCAGCGTGGAAGCGGAATACAAGAACCTGCGTTTCACCGTCCTCTCCTATGAGGAGCGCCGCATCGGCAAGATCAAGGTGGAGATCCTCCCTGCGGAACCGCCGGAGGAGGAAGCGGACGACGATTGATCCCGTAAAAATGAATCGACGCGCTGCAAGGAAAGCCCTGCAGCGCGCCTTATTTTATTCAGTTGAATGCCCGGCTTATCTCGCCGTGCCGATCAGCCGCACAAGCAGCGTGCGCAAGAAGCTGACGATGCTGTTGATCAAGGATTCCCGCGCGCTGAGGGATTTGATTTCGAACTCCACGCACACCGTGCCGGAATAATCGCCGATGCCCACGACATAGGCCGCGGCCGTGCCGATGGCGGTATTATTCCTGTAATACACCGTGTAGTCCGTGCCCTCGCGCAGCGTGCGCCCGCCGTCGACGACGGTCAGCTTCGGCTCCACGGGGCTGCCCGTATACTTCTGCGGCACGGGCTGCGCGATGGAGGCGTTGGTGATGCTGCGCGTGACGATCGTAAAACGCGCGACGCTCGCGAGCATCTGATAGTCGCCCAGTCCCGTCACGGTCACCTTTGCGCTGCCGACGTGAATGTTGTCCGCGTAGGCTACGCTGTAATCCACGGCCCGCGTGAGCGGCGCGCCGCTGCAGGAAACGTCGACCGTCGGGGTCAGCGCCCTGCCGGTATAGGTCTGGTTCGGGATCGGCGCGATCACGAGCGTGGTCACGGGGATGCCCTGCACCAGCGCATAGCTGTGGGCATAGGAATTCTCCATGCAGACGATCGTCAGGTGCGGGCAGTCGTCAAACGCATCCGGCGCGATGTCCGTCACGGTGTCGGCGATCACGGCGGTTTCCAGGCTGTCGCAATCGGCAAAGGCCTGCGATCCGATGCTTGTGATGCTCCCGCCGACGCCGACGGTTTCCAGACTGTCGCAATCCATGAAGCCCTGTTCCGGCACGGCGGTGATCGGTGCGGCCGATTCCGCTTCGTCGGCGACCGTCTGCACGCCGAGGGCCGGCGCAAGGCGCGGGCTGCCGGACTGCGGCTCCGCAGTCGCGCCGAGCTGCACCTCGGTGAAGCTCGTGTAGGCGAAGGCGCGCAGATCCGCAAAGGTCAGGCGCACAAAATTGAAGTCCTCCAGCGCGTCGCAATACCAGAACGCCGCGGCTTTGACGTAGCGCACCGGCGCATACCACTGCACACTGCGCAGCGCGGAGCAGCCGCAGAAGGCCATCTCCTCCACCACCCGCACGCTCGCCGGCAGTGTGATCTGCGTGAGCGCGGTCTGATCCTTGAACATGCCGATGCCGATCTTCTGCACGCGCGGGCCGACGGTGACGGTCTCGAGCGGGCTGCCCTTGAAGGGCGAGGCATAGGCGGACAGGTGATCGGGCGTGAGCTGGGATCTGATCGACGCCAGGGTGATCATATTGTTGCTCTCGCAGTCGACCGCGTTGAACTGCAGCGTGCGGATCGCCGTGCCGGAAAAGGCGGCGTTATGGAGATAGCGCACGTCCGGGCCGACGGTCACGGCACTCAGCGCAGCGCAGTCGAGGAAGACGTTCTGTTCGATCGCGACCACGCCGCCGGCAATCGTCAGCGTCTGCAGCGCGGCGCAATCCTTGAAGGTTTCCGCCTGCAGGCGCAGGCTGCTGCCGCGCAGGGTCGCGGTTTCAAGCGCGCTCCCCTGAAACGCCTGCGGACCGAGAAAGCGCAGCGCGGGGCTGAGCGTGACGGACCGAAGGCCGCTGTGCGCGAAGGCGTTGACGTGGATCACTTTCAGCCCGGCGGGCAGGCCGATCGCTTCGAGCGCAGTCGTATCGGCAAAGCAGCTCGCGCCGATGACGGTCAGACCGGCGGGCAGCGTAACGCTTGTGAGCGCCGCGCATTCGGCGAAGGTGCCCGCACCGAGCCGGGTGACGCCGGCCGGCAGCGTGATCTGCTGCAGCTGCGCGCAGTATTCAAACGCGCACGCACCCAGCTCCGTCAGGCCCTGCGGCAGGGTGATCGAGGTGATCGCCGTGAACGCGAAGGCGTCCGTACCGATGGCGGTGACGCTCTCGGGCAGCGTGATCTGCGCGAGGGCCGTGCAGCCGCGGAAGGCGCCGCTGCGGATCTCCGTGACCCCCGCCGGCACGGTCACCTGCGTGAGGGTCTTGTTTTCGGAGAAGGCGTAATCGCCGATCGCCGTCACGGGCAGGCCGTTGAGTGCGGCGGGCAGGGTCAGCGCGGTCGCGCTGCCGGTGTAGCCGGCGAGCACGGCTTCGTTGCGGCTGTTCACCAGATACTCCCATTCGCCCGCCGTCAGCGGCGGCTCCGCGTCGGCGTGGTCGAGCCAGAGACCGCCGTCCGGGTCGGTATGCCGGATATAGTGGCCGCCGTTGAGCGGCATCATGCCGATGTAAGGCACGACGCCCGGCGCTCCGCCCTTGCGGAAGACGATCCGATCCGGTTCGCCGAAAATACTGCCGATCGACGAATCGAAGCTGTAGTAGCAGCTCACATTGCCCTCAAAAATCACCTCGGACGACATGCCGACCGACATGGCTTCGACGTTGTTCTTGTAAATGACCATGCGGTTCACGCCGGAGCGTCTGTTCAAGGCCTCGTAACCGAGTATCGTGAGCTGATCGTAATAGGGATCCGACGACGCGGGCACGACGATTTCCGAAATGCCGGTCGCGGCGAAGTTCGTCAGCAGCACGGTGACCGTCGTCGGCAGCGCGAGCGCGGTCAGATGCGGGCAGTTGAAAAACGCGTAAGGCTGGATCGCCTCCAGGCCCTCGCTGAGCTGTACGGTTTCCAGCGCGGTGCAGCGGTCGAAGGCGTGCTCGCCGATGCGCCAGACCGTGCCGGGCACCCTCACGCTGCGCAGCTGCGTCATCGCGGGATTCTGCGGCATGGAGAAGGAATAATCATGGCTGAACTCCAGCATGTCGTAATAGCTCGGCAGACCGGCATCCGGCGAGAAGGCATAGGGGCCGATCTGACCGACCGTGTAGCCGTCGATCGTTTCCGGCACGGTGACGTCGGTCGCGCTGCCGGTATACTTGACGATCAGAATGCGGTCCGGAAAGCGGCCGGATTCCCGATCCGCATAGTACATCCAGTCGCCGCTGACATGCACGTCATTGCCCAGCGCCGCCGTGGACCGTTCGGTGCCGGCTGCGGCAGGCGTCTGCGCGGGCGCGGCCTGCGCGAACAGCGCGGTGCCGGGCAGCAGCAGCGCCAGACAGAGAACAATTGATAAAATCCTGCGTTTCACGGTCATCCCTCCCCTTTCTGTGTGATAACAAAGGATGCGGTGCAGCCCTCATAGGCGAGGGTCACCATGGTTTTCGCCGCGCGCCCGGCGGACAGCATCTCCGTCGACACGGTGTAGTCCGCCGCCGAAAGCGGCTGCTGTGTGCCGTCGCTGTAGACGGCGTAAACTTCCATCCCGGTCAGATCCGGCGCGGACGCATCCGCCGCCGTGAAATCAAAGTCCTCCGGGAATACGGCATAAATCGAATTGAGTTTCGGGGTCTCGAGCGTATCGAGCACCCGCACAGAAAGCGTTTGCGTCAGCCCCGCAGCGCGCACGGTGACGGCGGTCTCCCCCGCCGCGCGGCCGAAATCCGCGGGCGCGAGCACGGTGAATTCCGCCGGCTGCTCCGTGCCGTCTGACAGCAGCGCGAACACGGTCAGCCCGTCGGCGCAGAACGCCTCGCCGACGTCATATTCCGTTCTCCAGCGCTCGCCGGTTTCCACACGGATGCCGGTCACAACCGGGGCGGCGGTCGTCGGCTCCGCGGCGGGAACGGTCGTCGTCGGCACGGGCGCGGCGGTCGGCTCCTCGATGGGCTCCGGTTCCTGCGTGAACAGCGCCGCGATCTTCTGCGACACGGCCTTCGCGACGGTGATATCCTCGCCCGTGTGCAGCTGGGACGCCGCTGCGAGCAGCAGCGCCGCCGCAAGGCCGGCGGCAATCGCGATGCGCGCGCCGTTCTCCTTGCGCACGCCGATCGCTTTCATAAACGCTTTGTGTGAGGTCGGCGGCAGCACCGCCGCATCCGCGCCGCTGCGCAGCGCGTTGACCGCATCGGCGCACGCGTCGATCAGATCGAAATCCGCCGCGTCTCCTTTTTCCAGCTCCGCATCCATGAGCGCTTCGAGCGCTTCGATCTCACGCCGCGCAAAGTCAGCGGTGAAATCCGGATGCTGCAAATGGGCCTGCGTCACGGTCATCTCTTTCTCACACTCCTTCCTGATCCATATCCATCTGTTTGACCAGCTGTATGATTTTTTCGCGCAGCCGCACAAGGCGCATCGAGGCAGCCGGACGCGAGATCTGCAGCTCCTGCGCAATGGCCTCCACGCGCTCGCGGCGGACATACCGCCGTTCATAGAGCGCCTGCTCCTCCGGGCTGAGCGTGCGCACCAGCGCCGCGGCCAGGGCGTCGTAATCGATCAGCGCCAGCCGGTCGTTTTCCGGCAGCGCGGACGCCCCGCGTTCCTCCGCCTGTGTGAGCGGCAGCTCCCGCCGGGCGGCGGCCGCCTGCTGCTGCCGCGCCCGCTTGACGAACTGATCCGCCGTGCGGTAGAGAAAGGCCTGCGGATGCGCAACGGTCTCGCCGCCGCGCAAGGTGCGGTAAAGGACAAGAAAGGCCTCCTGCACGCAGTCGTCTGCAGCCTCCCGCGCGCCGTTCAGGCGGGAGAGGCAATAGTTGAACAGCTTCAGCCGGTAAGCGTCGTAGCACTGCTCGAGCAATGCGTCCGCTGCTTTCTTCTGCGTCATGCTCCCGCCTCCTTTCGTTCGGATGTCCTTCACCCTGTAGTCAGACAAATCGCAAAATGTAACGCGATTTTTTTCGTTTTTCCGATTTCAATTATACAGAATTCCCTACAAGGTGTAAAGCCCGCGCCGGGAAAAAAGTCTCTTGATTTTTCGCCGCCGCTGCGGTATGATAGAAGCAGATTTTTTGAGGAGGTCCGCGCAATGACTGCTGCCGAATTCTTTTATCACGCCAAGGTGTTCCTGCTCGCGCTGTTTGTGACGCTGATCCCGTATAAGGGCATCGACCTGCCGGTCATGGACGTCAGCGAGCCGGACTGCCTGCTGAATGTCGAAATGATTTCCGATCTCCATCTTGAAACGGCGGATCCCTTCCGCACCGGCTTCCTCAAGCAGGGGCTGCGGCGCATGGGCAAATCGAAAACGCCGGTCGACGCGATCCTTGTGGCCGGCGATCTGACGAACTACGGCGACGAGCCGTCGCTGGCGCTGTATTACGAGCTGCTGCGGGACTATGCCCCCGCGCAGGTGATCACTGCGGCGGGCAACCATGATATCGGCCACGCGGGCGACCGCGACAAGACCGATCTGACCCGCGAGGAATGCCTGGCGAACGTGATCCGATATTATAATGAATACAGCGGGCGCGACCTTGCGACGAATTATTACAGCGAAACGATCAAGGGCTATAAATTCATCGTACTGGGCGACGAGGTGATCGACGGCGGGCACTGGGACGCGATTTCCATGACGCCCGAGCAGCTGGACTTCCTCGACCGGGAGCTGGCTGAGGGCACCGCGAACGGCAATCCGGTCTTCGTCTGCTGCCACTGGGCGCTGGACGGCATCAACGGAGAGAATACGATCTGGGGCGGCGACAGCGGCATCACGCCCGAGGAATATCCGGTCAAGGAGATCCTTGAAAAATATCAGAACGTCTTTTATATCAGCGGCCACATGCACGGCGGCGTGCGCGCGGAATCGGTGGGCGAAAAATACGACATGCCCATCGCCGAACAGGTCAACGGCGTGACCTATATCAGCCTGCCCTGCTACGGCATCGTCAACTGGTACGGCATCACCTGGTCGGGGCTCGGCGCCCAGCTGGAGGTCTACCGCGACCACGTCGATTTCCGCCCGATCAACTATCTGACCGGCAACTGGTATCCGAACGCATATTACACCTTTGCGCTGGTCTGAGCGCAAAAAACCGAACAGCAAAAACGCGCTGCATCGCAAGGACGCAGCGCGCTTTTTTTATGATCTCGAATGGTCAGATATTCTCTTTTACAGCCTGCACGATGACCGGCAGCTTGTCCGTGCCGCCCGCGCAGCCGCGGAATCTCATCTTCCTGTATGATCTGCTTAGGGATCATCCGACGGTACGGCCGCATCCGTGCCCGACGGTCCTGTTGTTTTCATTCAAAGCCGAAAAAATGCTTCAGGCCGGGATCGTTCATAAGGCGTTTCCGGCTGATGCCGAAGTGATCTTCCGGGAAGCGCTCAAGCAGCGCATCGAGAAACTCCTCAAAGGTGCCGAAAAACCATTCGATCGGCAGCTCGTCCGTGCCGCCCGCGCCGTCGTTGTGACCTGCGCCCCGCCATCCGACCTGCCAGATCAGCGCGTAGCTTCCGTCCGCGCGCCGCTCAAACGCATAACGCTCCAGCCAGCTCTGGCCATCTATACCAAGTGTGCGGTCTCCATTTCTGTGATAATCAAAAATACAGTGCTGTTCGGCAGGGATTCATAAACCAGTATTGGTTTTGCGGGGCATAAATCGCCCCTAGCCAGATCAGCATAACTGGAACACGCGCAAAACGCGCCATTTTCGCGGCCTTTGCCGTTTTCGCGCTTGCATGGCGTCAGCCAAGCT